>CALJVC010000101.1 GCA_937974845.1 uncultured Pseudogracilibacillus sp.
ACAGGCACTGGCGGAGCACTTGAAGAAAATTTGCTTGAAATTTAGACAAATAGTAAAACCCCTGTCCTCCAAAGACAAGGGTTTTCTTCAAAAGATTTATTTACTTACTGGGACTACTGCACCTTCATACTTTTCTAAAATAAATTCTTGAATTGGTTCTGAGCGTAAGACTTCTACTAAGCGATTAAGAGTTTCATTATCTTTATCCTCTTCTCGAACGGCGATGACATTCACGTACGGAGAATCTTCCCCTTCGATAAAGAGAGCATCCGTTTGCGGATCTAGGCCAGCTTGGATAGCAAAGTTCGTATTAATTACAACGAGGACATCTTCTTCAGATTCGTAAATTTCTGGTAAGAAGGCCGGATCGTAATCTGGTGAAAATTTAAGGTTCTTTGGATTTTCTACGATATCTTCAATCTGAGCGCTGTCGACGTCGACTTCTTCATCGAGCGTAATTAGGCCTTCCTGAGCAAAGAGGTTCAGGATACGACCATGGTCAGCAACAGAGTTACTTAAAATAACTTCCGTACCGTCTTCGATTTCGTCGATACTCTTAATTCCTTTAGAGTAGGCGCCCATCGGTTCGATATGGATACCACCAATGTGCGTTAAGTCATAGCCGGTATCCTTGACTGTCTGTTCTAAAAACGGAATGTGCTGGTAATAGTTCGCGTCAATTGTACCGTTGGCTAAGTCGTCGTTCGGTAAAACATACTCTTCATACTGTTCGATTTCTAAGTTAATTCCTTCTTCGGCTAATAAAGGCTTAGCTTCCTCTAGCACTTCGGCATGCGGGACGCTCGTGGCCCCTACTTTAATCGTAACTTCTTCCTCTGTTCCTTCGGTGTCTGTACCACTATCGTTCGCTGTATCATCGCTTCCGCAAGCTGCTAGGGCGAAAATAAATACAGCGGAGAAAAATACTAATAAAAATCTCTTCATCTTCATTCTCCTTTATTAATATATTGATAACTTGACCACGACAAAGCGCGCGCAAACTTTATCGTTTATCAAGTTTTTTCGTTAAATAATCTCCTACAAATTGGAATAAGAAAACAATCGCGACGATGATGATCGTACTGACAAGGACGACGTCAAAGGCCCGACGCTGGAAGCCCGCATAATAGGCATAACTTCCAAGACCACCGGCACCGATTGCCCCTGCCATAGCTGTATAGCCAATTAGAGCGATTGCTGTCACGGTAATTCCGGATACTAAAGCCGGTAGTGCTTCGGGTAAAAGCACCTTGAAAATAATCGTCCGTAAATTCGCCCCCATCGACTGGGCCGCTTCGATTACCCCTTTATCAACTTCCTTCAACGCAATCTCTACTAAACGTCCGTAAAAAGGAGCGGAGCCGATAATTAAAGCTGGTAGAGCTGCATTTGGACCCCGGATTGTACCGACGAGAAACTGCGTCACAGGAAACAAGAGTAAGATTAAAATAATAAAAGGAATCGCTCGAAAAATATTGACAAAGGCTGCAGTGATAAAATTAACTACTTTGTTTTCTAATAAACCATTTTTATCCGTTAAAAATAGAAGTAACCCTAAGAAAATACCTAAAATAAATGTGGCGACTAAAGAGATCAATGTCATATAAAAGGTCTCGTACGTTGCTTCGAGTAATTTTTCTACATCAATACTTGCTATATCAAGTGTCATCGCGTATAACCTCCACTTCTACAGAGGCATCTTTTATATAATTTTCTGCCTTTGTTATGTGCTCTGCGTCACCTTTAATTTGAATCGTCAAAATACCGAGTAAGCCACTTTGGGTTTGGGTAATTTTCCCATCGATAATATTAATGTCGACCGGAAGTTCCTTCGATAGATCGCTAATTAGAGACTCGTTCGCGGGAGAACCAGTAAAATGTAGGCGGACGACCTTTCCTTCTCGGGATACGTGCTCCAAGGTCTCTTCTAGACGGTTTCCAGCCTCTGGGTTTTCTGTCAGTTGGGCGACGAAGTTCCGTGTCACCTCTTGCTTCGGATGGGTAAAGACATCGATAACATCCCCGTATTCCACAATCTTCCCTGCTTCCATAACAGCGACCCGGTCACAGATTTTTCTAATTACGTGCATTTCATGAGTGATCATAATAATTGTAATACCTAGCTTTTTATTGATATCGAGAAGTAAGTTTAGAATCGAATCTGTCGTCTCTGGATCTAGAGCCGACGTAGCCTCATCCGATAGTAGGACCTCCGGATTATTGGCTAGGGCTCGGGCGATTCCGACTCGCTGCTTCTGTCCTCCACTCAGCTGGGAAGGATAAGCTTTTTCCTTCCCGGTTAAACCGACGAGGTCGATCAACTCCTGCACCCGACGCTTACGCTCTGCTTTAGGGACACCGGCAATTTCTAAGGGAAAGGCGATATTTTCCTCTGTCGTCCGCGACCAAAGTAAATTGAAATGTTGGAAAATCATCCCGATATTTTGCCGAGCTTCTCGAAGGGTGCGTCCCCGTAAGCTCGTTATGTCCCGGTCGTTAATGACGACTTTTCCTTCGGTCGGCTCTTCTAATCGGTTAATCATCCGGACGAAGGTACTCTTCCCTGCCCCGCTATAACCGATTACGCCGAAGATTTCACCTTTTTCTATTTCAATGGACAAGGAGTCCACTGCTGTAACCTTCTTGTTTCCTTGAGTAAAAACCTTTTTTATATTTTGTATCGAAATCAATCGCGTTCCTCCTTGCTTACTTTTCTCCCGATTTCACGGGGAATCCTAACGACAAAGCACCTTTCCAATCTAATAAAAAATGTCTTTCTATTCGCAGAGAACAGAAAGACATATTAAGGCATCTTTACGTTCTCTCATTTCTCAAAGCTAAACTAGCTTTGCAGGATTTAGCACCTTTCACCTTTATCGGTGAAGGTTGCCGCGAGTTCATTGGGCCCGTCCCTCCGTCGCTCTTAATAAGAGTTCTGTAAATAATTCAGTTGTCATGAGTAATCTTCAATCTTTTAATTTATAAGCTACATGTTAACATGCCCTTTTTTAATTGTCAATAAAATTTGTATCAAAATATTATCCCTGATTTTATAAAGATGCCTTTTTAATAAAGTGAGGGTGTTATAAGGACCGGGAAATCGTAAGTAAGTTAAGTTCTTTCGAGACTATTTGCGTTAATCCGTGTGTTATAGGGTGGGGAATTGAATTTTTTATAGTCGGTGAATATTTGCTAGTGGTATAGGGACTGGGAGATTGGAGAGAAACGTTTTAGGATGGTAATTAGGAAAAGAATGATTATAGAGGGGGAGTATAAAAGGAACGGAAGGTTATAAGGATTGCTGTGAACAGGATTGGTGTCCAT
>CALJVC010000102.1 GCA_937974845.1 uncultured Pseudogracilibacillus sp.
GATAATGGAATAATTACCTATAATGATAGCTTATCATAAATGGGAAAAAAGTTGTAAACTAATTTCATGTTCGGTATTCCTCTGTCGATAAAAAGTATGCATCATAATCTTTTTATAATATATGTACCTTTGTAGCTTCTCATACATATATGCTTTTAAAGGGAAATTTTAAAAAGTTCGATCGTAATTCGTAAGCTAGATACGCTATTTTCAATAATGGAAGATAGCGTATTTTTATTTGGCTTTTATCGACAGGTATTATATCGATACGTAATTGTGCTTTAATCGAATCGTTGAACAAATTTTTTGAGGTAAGAAAAGGAAAGCTTCTAATTTGCTTGACAATTTTCAGTTATGAGGAATATAATTGTCACCGTAGAAATATTTTTGTATTAATGAAACTTTTTGTCACTAATACAAGAGGAGAGGTGGATTTTATTAACGATGTGCATAAAGAAAAGGGTAATCACCTAGTGAAGCCCCTCATCACTTTGGTAATAATGGCTGGTATATTAAGTTTTGCTTTTATCATAGCTATCTCTTTAGGTCCTGTTTCAATCCCCTTTAAAGAAACAGTTCTAATTGTCCTCAATAAGTTTAAATTAGTTCCCTATGATGCGTTTTCTGATAAACAGTGGACGGTCATCGCAGAAGTACGTTTGCCAAGAGTGATTGTTGCGGGATTAGTGGGAGCTTCTTTAGCAGTTTCGGGCGTGGCGATGCAAGGATTGTTTCGCAATCCTTTAGTCGAGCCAGGTTATATAGGAGTATCGAGTGGTGCAGCCCTCGGTGCAGTTAGTGCAATCTTTTTTGGCTGGTCTAGCTTGAGTCCTTGGTTTTTACCACTTTCCGCTTTTATTGGTGCTTTATTTGCAACGGCCATCATTTTAATAGTTTGGCGGGTGACAAAACAACAACATATAGCTGTATTGCTTTTACTAGGTCTAGGTGTTAATTCTTTTTTTTCAGCAATGATGAATGTAATGATCGCTGTTTCAAATAATGAACAAGAATTACGCAGCATCGTGTATTGGTTACAGGGAGGTTTAGAGGCGCGTACTTGGAATCATGTAGTTATGATTGTTGTGCCAATCATTCTCGGGAGCATGGCTTTATTTTTCCTTGGAAACCATTTGAATATGATGTTGTTAGGAGAAGAACAGGCGAAAACCTCAGGCCTTAATACGAGGAGGACAAGAAATATTATTCTTACTATTACTTCCTTAATTACAGGTAGTGCTGTAGCTGTCAGTGGAATTATTGGTTTTGTCGGTTTAATTGTACCGCATATTCTCAGATTGATTATCGGGCCTGATCATCGTTTACTTTTACCTGCTAGTGTTCTCGGAGGGGCATCGTTCTTAATCTTAGCGGATGTGCTTTCGAGAATGGTTTTGCAGCCGATTATTTTACAGGTTGGAGTAGTAAGTGCCCTCATAGGTGCACCTTTATTTATCTTTCTAATTTTAAAATCCTATAAAGGAGCTTCATTGTGATTGAGATTAATAACTTATTTGTTTCATTACAAGAGAAACTAATCTTAAAAGATATCAGTGCAAGGATAAATCGTGGTGATTATTTCGGCTTGATAGGTCCTAATGGAAGTGGAAAAACTACTCTCTTAAAAACAATCCTGCAACTACAAGCTAAGGAAGCTGGTTCAATTGAAATTTTTGGAAGACGATTAGCTAGTTATTCGGATAAGGAAATAGCACAGGTTATTAGCTATGTCCCCCAGGATACAACGGTTCATTTTGATTTTAAAGTGAGGGATATTGTTGCGATGGGAAGGTATGCTCACCGATCGTTTTTTAACCGTCAAAAACGAGACGACGATGCCATCATCAAAGAGGCGATGTTGCGAACGAATACGTGGCATTTTCGAGAACGGTCTATTTTAAGCTTATCCGGTGGGCAACGACAACTTGTTTTTATTGCTAAGGCCCTTGCCCAAGATACACCTATTATTTTATTAGACGAACCGATATCAGCGCTCGATATTTATTATCAAATGAATATACTTAAGCTACTCAAGTCTTTAAGTAATCAGGGTAAAACAGTTGTGATTGTATTACACGATTTAAATTTAGCAGCTCGGTTCTGTAACCGTCTTTTATTGCTTAAAAATGGTGAAGTGGAAGCCTATGGCGATAGTGAGGAAGTTTTGACAACAAAAATTTTACAAGATGTCTATCAAGTTAAGGCGAAAATTAGAAAGGATGAAGTTACTCAGTCCTTATACGTTACCCCATTATAAATATAAAGGAGTAGAAAAGAATGAGAATATTTCATTTAATTTTTACGATTGTTTTAGTGATCGGGTTTAGTACTGCCTGTCAGGCTAATATAAATCAAACGGAAGATGACGCTAGTAGTGAAATAGAAGAAGCTCAACAGGATTTGTTTCCTGTAACTGTAGAATCGGCTAATGGACCAGTAGAGATTAAAGAAAAGCCAGAACGAATCCTTCCTTTATCCCTCGATGTGGCAGAAATTGTTTTGGAATTAGTTGATCCAAGTAAAGTGGTAGCTGTTCCTAAGGCCGTAGAAGACGAACAGCTATCTACCCAGACAGAGAAGGCAGACCAAATCGAAAAGCGTGTTGCTTCTGCTGTTCATATTGATCCCGAAGAAATTTTGTCTTTCGATACGGACCTATTACTCTTAACTAAAATGCATGGACAGGAAGAAGATGCAAATGAGGTGTTGAGTGAAGTCGATGTACCGATTGTAACTTTTGATACAATGGGGACAGTAGAGGATTTTCTCAATAATGTTGAGATAATTGGTGATGCGGTAGGGGAACCGGAAAAGGCCACAGAATTAATGACAAGCATGAAGAAAGAAATAGAAGAAATTCAGGAAAAAATTCCTTCCGATGGTGAAAAGCCATCTGTTTTAGTCCTTTCGGAAGTTGGGCCAGGAACGGGTCCATTTATGATGGGACCGGGTAATATTTCTTATGATTTAATTAAGCTAGCTGGTGCAATTCCGGCTGTAGATGAGATAGATTTAGAACGTTCCACCCCAGCTTCCATTGAACAATTGCTTAACATGGACCCTGACTTTATTTTTCTGCTAGACTTTGTCGGAAAAGGTGAGGAAGTTTTTGCAGAACTAAGTGAAAGCCCTGGCTGGGATCGATTACAGGCTATAGAGAATGACCGTGTAAAAGTGCTCGATGTAAAGTATCTTATGAACCCTAATCCACTAGTTGTCGAAGGCTTAGATATTATGGTAGATTGGATTTATAGTCTAGAGGAGAATTAGTATGAATGTACTTGTATTATTTAGTTATGGAAGTTTACGGACAATTGATGATATTCCTTCTTTTTATCAAGATATTTATCACGGCCATGCAACAAGGGAAGATATTCAACAGGCTATCGACACATATAGATGGTATGGTAAGGCAGATCCCCTCGGTACTCACACATACCGGATAGGTCGCGCCCTACAAAAAAAGCTCGAGCTTCAAACGAAGGAACCCTGGCAGTTTTTTGTCGCGAATCGCCATGCCTCTCCCTCTATTCGCGAAGTTGCAGAAATGTGTCATGCCATGAAGCCAAAGCGAATATTAAGTTTAAGTCTTACACCCTATGATTCTATTACAGGTAACCAAGCCTATGTCAAAGAGTTCAAAAAACATTTGCAAGCAAAAGATAACCAGCTAGTATTAAGACATATCCGGCCCTTTTATGATCACCGGTTATTTGTTGAAGCGTGTATTGATCGAGTACTAACAGCTAAGCAATGGCTTTCTGAAAGTAGCCGTACGGAAGCCGAAATAGTGTTTACCATGCATAGTATGCCGGGCCTACCAGAAGCACATGCTCGAACGATCCAGCAATATGAACAATTAGCAAAGAGTATAGCTAAAGGGGCTAATGTGAGTAACTATCATTTGGCCTATCGTAGTGGAAATCCTGAACAACGTTGGCTCGAGCCCGATGTACTCGATGTGGTGGAAACTTTAAAAAATCGAAATGTACCAGCAGTTATTTTTGTTGAAACATTATCTGTGATAGAGAATATGGAAGTGAATCAAGAAATTACAAAAAATGCTATTGAAAAAGCAAGACAACTAGGAATTGAAGCTGTACAAAGTGAATATTTAAATGACAGTATTGACTTTATTGAAGCCTTAGAAAATCACGTATGGGAAGAATGTAAGGATATATTATAATTAATAATCTTGCTATAAAAAACGCACAAAGTTCATTTTGTGCGTTTTTTATGCGATAACATGTACCTTATATTGGATAACTTTTAATGCTTTTTTCTTTCCCAAAATCTTTGCTGAGTAATCGCTTGAATGAAATCCTTGTGGAAGGACTTATTTTCTTTTGCGAAGACAAGTCCTGCTTGGTTTGGATTGTTTAGTTCTGAAACATATGTTTCAGCGCTAGTAGCAAAGGCAATCGGTTTGCAATAATCGTAGGCCACTTGGATATAGTGACGGATATTGTACATAAACTTTTCTTTTTCCTTAACCTTACCACCGACGACATAAAGCGCATCAACTAGATAAGGGCTTGCTGTTAAAAAAGTGCGATCAATTGAAAAGTTTGACCCCGTTTTGCATGTGACAGGTTGCAGAGTGTCGCTAATTAGTTCAACGTATACCTTATGTTCTTTCAAGTATTTTAAGGTTTCGGATACTTCTTGACCGTTAAAGTCATTTCCGATTAAGACGCCAACCTTTAAAGTATCGGGTTTTTTAGCTATACTTTCTTGGCTTAAAGAAGGGTAACGGGTTGAAACTTGAACCGGTTCTCCTACTGGAGCATTTACCCCAATATTTAGAGCGACTTCATTAGCTAATCTTTGATCAATTTTTACGAGGAGGTTGACATTTTTCTGTCGAATAGTAGTCGACTTGACCTTACCCAGCTGGAAGCTAAAGGCTTC
>CALJVC010000103.1 GCA_937974845.1 uncultured Pseudogracilibacillus sp.
ATTTGCTTGGGCAGAAGGTAGAGAAGGAAGAAGCTTTACCGATTGCTCTTCTTGAGGAAAAGGTAGAAGATTAAAAAAAGATGGAGTATATACTCCATCTTTCCTTATGTAGGACTGTCGCCGAACCAAAGTTTTCTTTGTAAGGTCCGTTCGGAAAAAATCCAACCTGTATAGGAATTTAAAATCTGTAAATCATCATCAATTTGCACTACCGCGACAAAGGGGTAGTAACCTTTAGAACGGTAACGTAAATCAATAAGGCGTACCTCGGTGTAGCGCTCTTTTTCATAAATTTCCCAACGGTAAATCGGGGAAAAGGATAAAAAAGCTGAAATATTTTTGTCGGTTTTCGCTACATCGATCAATGGTGACTTAGGTAAAGGTAACCTTTCGAACTCATCGAACAATTGGATATGACCATTATCAACATGGCCGACGTAGAAACGATCCTTCGTTTGAAAGGCGACCCGCCACTCATTTTGCTTGATCGTCGGTGAGGTGGCTACGAAATCCGTCGTTGGAAAATGATCTTTAATTTTACTAATAATTTCTTTACGGTCGTTGTATCGTTTTATATAGTAGAGTACGAGCACGACGTAAATTGTTATAAAAGTAAAGCCTGGGTTAGCCCCTAAAACCCATGCGACGATGCCAGCAAGATGTAAGAAAAAGATATATGGATCAAAGGTGTTGATAAAACCGAAAGCAATCCATTTAGATGAAAAGGGGCGCAGGGCCTGGGTACCATAGGCGTTAAACAAATCGACAAAAACATGGATACTTACAGCCAGAAAGGTCCAAATCCATAGATGGAAAAGGGGGATTTCTGGTAGAAAAAAATAAATACTAGCGGTAATGAGTATGCTCCATAAAATAACTGCTGGGATAGAATGGGTAATGCCTCGATGGTTTCTTATATATACAGCGTTGTTTCGTAGTTTTAATAAAGTATCGAAGTCCGGTGCAACGGAACCGACGAGTGTCCCGATACAGACGGCATGAAATAAGCTACTATCGTTGGCAATGACCGGATCGATGGTCGCTAAACCGGCAAGACCTATCCCCATCACAACGTGTGTGCCTGTGTCCATTAGACTAAATTGCCTCCTCAATAATGACTAGAAACACTTAACTATATTGTAACATATGGATGTGATCCCTTGTTAGATGAATCCTTACGAAATTTTAAACAAAAGGACTTTGTTAATGATTTATTAACATGGTTTGAACAAAATAAACGTGATCTTCCATGGCGGAAGACAAAAAACCCTTATTATATATGGGTTTCAGAAATTATGCTCCAGCAGACAAAGGTTGATACGGTTATTGCTTATTATGACAAATTTATCAAAACTTATCCTAGCTTAGAGGCCTTAGCGAGCGCAGAGGAACAGGAAGTATTAAAGTTATGGGAAGGTTTAGGTTACTATTCCCGTGCCCGCCATTTACATAGTGCAGCGCAGGAAGTTGTCGAACGGTATGGTGGCGAAGTGCCAAAGGATCCAAAGGCTTTAGAAAAGTTAAAAGGAATAGGTCCTTATACGAAAGGGGCTATTTTATCGATAGCCTTCAATCAAGCTGAACCAGCCGTCGATGGAAATGTCATGCGGGTATTGGCACGTATTTTGTGTATTGAAGACGACGTCATGAAAGGGAAAACCCGCCGACGCTTTGAAGGAATTGTTCGAACTATCATTAGTAGAGAAGAGCCCGGTGCTTTTAATGAAGCTTTGATGGAACTTGGAGCTTTAGTGTGTACACCAAGAAATCCAAGCTGCTCGACATGTCCAGTAAGGTCGCATTGTCGTGCGTACGCTACAGATCGGGTGGATGAGTTGCCTAGACGAATCCGTAAAATCCCACAAGCAAAACAGGAGTATTTGGCTTTTTTACTTTATAATCGGTCCGGTGAAATAGCTCTTGAACAACGACCTTCGACCGGTTTATTAGCCAACCTATGGCAGTTTCCTATGTTAGAAAAGACAGCCTTACAAGACAAGTCGGTGGTGGAATTGTTCGCCCAACGTTATGGGCTAGCGATAAAAGTAGAAAAGAAGCTAGGTGTCGTAAGTCACCAATTTTCCCATAAAAAGTGGTCTTTGACCGTATATGAGGCGAAGCTTTTGAAAGGGGAAGAGGATCAAAGTTCCTTAAACTTCATCCCTATAACAAATCTGTCGGACTATCCTATGGCCGTCGCCCACCAGAAGGCACAAAAGTTGGATGCTCGTCTTTCCAACTAATACCATCTGCATATATAGGATAACTTCCCTTCATTTGGGACAACTTATATATGCGGAGGTGATAACATGCCTAAGAAAACGAAAGCTAATACAGATGTTGAACAAGTAAGAAAACAAAACCAACAGTCCGCTCAAGCTGAGCCAGGTCAGTATGGTACTGAGTTTGGTGAGGAAACGAACGTCCAAGAGGTAAAGAAGCAAAATCAAAAGTCTAAGCAAAACAAGCATAAGCAAACAAAATAAATGTTATGAAGAATGAGTCCACTTATCTAGTTCATCTAGGCTAGATTAAAGGGTAGTTCGTGTAGGAGCGCATGAGGTTGTCAGAGTACAGTTAAAAGGAAAAATTGCGGGATCTATGATTCCGCAATTTTTTATTTACATAGTTAAGTATGGGAACTAAGTTTATAAAGGTAGTGCATAGCCTTTGTGTTCGATTAGGGGCAGTGCTTCCTTGGATGAATTTTGACGTCACTATGATAGGATAGGGAGAAAGACAGGGAGAGGAAAGGGTTTTACGATGCGTCAAGGTTATGAAAGAGTAAAAATTGTGAGTTTAAAGCATGATGGAAGCTTTCATCGGTCTTGGGAAGAAAACACCGTCCTCGAGGAGACGAAAGAAGGACTCATCGGCATGAATAATCGTACGATGGTAGTCGAAGCGGACGGCACTCGTTGGCTGACGGAAGAACCGGCTATTTTTTATTTTTATCCTGACAAATGGTTTAATGTCATCGTACTTTTTACGGAGGATGATTATTCTTTTTATTGTAATGTATCTAGCCCCTATCGTAAGGAGGGACAGGTGCTTAGTTATATCGATTATGATGTAGACCTTATCGTTTCTTCTGATTTGCGCTATCGTTTCGTCGATGTCGATGAATTTATTTTTCATAGGAAGAAATATAGCTACCCTTCAAAGGTTGTTACAAATGTAAAGAAAGCTTCAAAACAACTCGTTGAAGCGATTACGAAAAAGGCGGATCCTTTCAACGCTTCTTTTGTAGAAAAGTGGAAGCGGTATTTGTAGTTTGGTGAACTTTAGAAACTTAGTTGTTTATTTAGAGTTTTCTTTATAAACATGATACGATTTCAAATAGTGATTATCTGTGAGATGAGGGAAGAGTTATTCTATGAATCCAATTAGACAATATATGGAGTTTGTTAAGCCCTATAAGTGGCTTATTTTTTGGACGATTATTATCGGAATTATTAAGTTTGCTATTCCTTTACTTATTCCGCTTTTATTAGGTTTTGTTATTGATAATATAATTGGTGGTGATCTATCTACTAGTGAAAAGACAAAACAATTGTTCCTCATTATGGGAATAATGTTTGGTATCTTTTTAGTTGCTCGACCACCGATTGAATATTTACGTCAGTATTTAGCCCAGTTTGTCGGAAGTAAAATTTTATATGATTTAAGGGACGCTTTATTTGATCATTTACAAAGGTTGAGTCTGCGGTTTTACGCTAATCGAAAGGCAGGCGAAATCATATCCCGCGTTATCCATGATGTTGAACAAACAAAGGTTTTTGTTATTACCGGTTTAATGAATGTTTGGCTGGATATGGCAACGATTTTAATTGCAATTGGTATTATGCTTTCTTTCGATGTTAAATTAACCTTAGTTGCCATTGCATTATTCCCTTTATACGGCTTTGCTGTAAAGTATTTTTATGGTCGTTTACGGCACTTGACCCGGGAACGTTCACAAAAGTTAGCAGAACTACAGGGTCATTTGCATGAACGAGTACAAGGTATGGCGGTGACGAGAAGTTTTGCATTAGAAGACTATGAACAGGAACAATTTGATCGCTACAACAAAAGCTTTTTAGATAAGGCGATTGAACATACGAAATGGAATGCGTACACTTTTGCAGTTACAAATACGATTACTGATTTAGCGCCTCTTTTAGTTATTGCCTATGCTGGCTATGAAGTAATTCAAGGGAATTTAACGGTCGGTACGATGGTAGCCTTTGTTGGCTATATGGATCGGGTATATAGTCCTTTACGTCGTTTAATTAACTCCTCGACTGTGCTTACCCAATCGATTGCTTCGATCGACCGGGTGTTTGAGTTAAAAAACGAGACCTACGATATCGTAGATAAAGAAGACGCTCAAGCCTTAACGGAGGTAAAGGGTCAAATCGATATCGAAAATGTATCCTTTGCTTACGAAGGGGAAAAGTACGTTTTAGAAGATATTAATTTACATGTTAAGGCCGGAGAAACGGTTGCCCTCGTCGGTATGAGCGGAGGAGGAAAATCGACCCTAGTCAGTCTATTACCTAGGTTTTACGATGTAACAAAGGGCAGTATAAAGGTCGACGGAATGGATATTCGTGATGTAAAGCAACGTTCCTTGCGTGATAAGATCGGTATGGTTTTACAAGATAACGTCTTATTTAGTGAGTCGATTGCGGTCAATATCCGGATGGGGAATCCCTATGCTAGCGATGAAGAAGTCATCGCAGCGGCAAAGGCCGCCAATGCCCACGACTTTATTATGTCCCTACCTAATGGCTACGATACTTTAGTAGGGGAGCGGGGCGTCAAGTTATCAGGAGGCCAACGTCAACGGATTGCGATTGCCCGGGTATTTTTAAAGGACCCGCCAATTTTGATTTTCGATGAGGCAACCTCTGCCCTCGACCTAGAAAGTGAACATATGATTCAGGGAGCCTTGGAACGGTTAGCTGCCAATCGTACGACGTTTATCGTTGCCCACCGACTTTCGACGATTACTCATGCGGATCGGATTGTTCTCATCGAACATGGGAAAATTGTAGAAATGGGTACCCATGAAGAGTTGATGGAGAAGCGGGGAAGCTATTACGAACTTTATGAGGTACAAAATTTAGGTGAGGAAACTAAATAAAGCTTAAGGTGAAAGTTTTTTCGGCTAGTACATCGAAGTATCTAGCCGAATTTTTCTTTCTACGTATGAAACCGTACAGATGTACATATACTGTTTTAAGATTGCAAATGAAGAAGGGATTAAGGTGGTTCTACTTATAATCGTAGTGATTAGTTTTATAATGTATAAAAGCCTTCGCCACTTTCTTCTCTTTAAAGAAATAAAAACAACCTACCATCAAACGACCATTTCATTAGAGGTGTTTTTTACCTTTACTATAGTTTACTGTATTTTTATTCTCGGCTTTGGATTGATTTATTTTATTTTGTCCTTCACTGACAATATTTTGATAGAAAATGGTCCCCATCTCCCTTTAGAAAGTGGTCTCTTTCGGCGACTGTTTCTTAGTCTCTATTTTAGCGGTGTGACACTATTGACTATCGGTTACGGAGATATTACTCCTATAGGTGTCGGTCGCATTATTTCCCTTGTACAAGCATTGCTTGGCTACGTGCTTCCTACGGCATTTATGTTAAAACTCGTTCAACTACACCAAATGAAAGACCAAGGTTGAGTACATTTTTTATCTTTTCCCTTCGCTTTATGATATATTGAAGGCAAGAATCTTAAGTAGGAGGAAGTGTCATGGCAATAGAAGTAGGTAAAAAGGCGCCGGATTTTGCCTTACAAAATCAAGATGGAGAAACGGTTCGTTTATCGGATTATGCAGGTAAACGAGTTGTTTTATACTTTTATCCAAAGGATATGACACCAGGTTGTACGAACCAAGCCTGCGACTTTCGTGATAATTACGAACAATTTAAAGATTTGAATACAGTTATTTTAGGCGTTAGCCCTGATCCGATCGAACGGCATCAAAAGTTTATAGACAAGCATGAATTACCTTTTCCTCTTTTAGCCGATACAGAACAAGAAGTAGCGAAATTGTATGATGTCTGGAAATTAAAGAAGATGTTTGGTAAAGAATTTTACGGTATTGAACGCAGTACTTTCATTATCGATGAGGAAGGGATTGTCCGGAAAATTTGGCGTAAAGTACGAGTCAAGGGTCATATTGATGAAACGATTCAATTTATTCAAGAAGAAATGGCTGACTAATAATCGAGTACCATATATTTCAAGAGAATAGACATATACAACCTGTAAATACTATAAGGGACAGGACTTAGTCTAAGATGAAAAAAACTTGCTTTTTATAATGATTATAAATTAATAGGGTTAATAAATTGACATTGAAAGCCGTCCCAAGGTAGAATATATATAGGTTTACTGTAGATTCAACTTGAAATTTATGAAGAAAGCGAGGTGCATGACGGTGCCGAAACATCGATTAGAAGAAGCGATCAATACATTGAAAAAGTCCGGTGTAAGAATTACACCGCAACGTCATGCGGTTCTTGAGTACTTACTTACTTCACAAAGCCACCCAACGGCTGATGAGATCTATAAGGCCTTAGAGGATAAATTTCCAAATATGAGTGTGGCAACGGTTTATAACAACTTACGTATTTTAAAAGAACTGGGACTAGTTCAAGAATTGACGTATGGAGATGACTCCAGTCGGTTCGACAGTAGCCCAGAAGAACATTACCATATCATTTGTGAAGAGTGTGGTAAGATAGTTGATTTTCATTACCCGACTTTAGATGAGATTGAATCGTTAGCGGAAAAGGTGAGCGGATTTGAAATAAGCCACCACCGCATGGAATTGTACGGTGTCTGCAGTAGCTGTAATGAAGAAAAGGCTAAGAACAAACAAGAAGAAGTAAAGGTTTAATAAAGTAAAACAGATTGCCTTCTATGCATGTTTTGCATAGAGCAATCTGTTTTTTTGTTAGGAAACTTTTACCGATTGACTAATTCGACCGCTACCCATTTCCTCACGCTATTAATTAACCAAAACCTCTCTATCCTGTGAAGATCCTCTAATGTGATTTTTTCTTCTTCAATTTGACCTTGTCGGAGCAATTGTTCACGAAAAGTACCCGGAAGTAAACCGGAGGATACTGGCGGTGTCAAATATCTACCATCTATCTCGACAACGACATTTCCAATCGTAAATTCCGTAATTTCTCCACTAGTATTCCAAAGTAACACATCTAAGTAACCTTCTTTAAGGGACTGACGGTAGTTTTCAAAATGACTTCTCTCGGTCGTTTTATGGTATAGGAAGGGATTGTTTTCGTCTATTGGCTCTCTAGCAAGAACGACTTGATTATTAGTTGTCTTTTCATAGGGTGAAACTTCAGTTTTTACCCTCCCTTTTTGGTCAACTAGGAGGCGAAGGCGCCATTTTCCTTCAGGATGGTTTTGTACAACCTTAGTCAGTTTCTTTTCTAGAACCGCTTTCTCTAAAGGGATGCCGAAGTAGTCGGCTGAGTTAGTTAATCTGCGAAGATGAGCGGATTTAAGAAAAAGTTCTCCCTTTTCAATCAAGCCTGTTTCTAGCAATTGAAAAGGCGGGAGGTAAGTATTGAGCAACTTCGCCTTTGTTTCTACCTCCTTGTACTCTTTTTCAGCTTCAGAAAGTTGTGTAATTGCCCCACCCGCATTGTAATGCGCCCGGTTGTTTTCGATCATGACAGTGCGAATGGCTACATTAAATAAAGCATCTTGTTCCGGTGTTATATAGCCGATATTACCGCAATACACCTTTCGTTGATATTTTTCATACTTAGAAATCAGTTCAATAGCCTTTTCCTTTGGACTTCCAGTAATCGAACCTGCAGGGAAAAGCGTTTGGATTATATCAATCGGCCGAATGCCTTGCTTTTTGTTTCCTTCTAGCCTTGAAGTCATCTGGTAGACGGTTGGGTATGTTTCTAGCTTAAAGGCTTCTGTCAGCGTCACATCGTGGCAGACGGATTGTAATTCTCGTTTCATGATATCAAGAATGAGTTCGTTTTCGTGAACTTCTTTTTTCGAAGCAATAAACTTTTCGCGTATCTTTCGGTCGGTTTTTTGATCTAATCCTCGTTCCGCTGTACCTTTCATCGGTTTTACAGTTAGTCTGTTTCCTTTTAGTTGAAAGAAGAGCTCTGGAGAAATGGATAAAATTGAAAAGTCGTCCGTCTGTATGAAGGCATTGTAATTTCCTTGTTGGGCGACGAGAAGTTGTTCGTAATAGGCCGAAGGATCTTCAGGTCCGTCGGCTTGAAAAGGAACGGTATAATTAACTTGCTCTACCTCACCTTGCTGTATGTGTTCCTGAAGCTCTTGCACTGTTTGTAGGTAATCTTCTTTTTTCTGTGTAATCATCCAATCAAGCGTGATTGGCCCTTTGACTTGTAGGTCTCTATTTCTTTCAACTGCCGGTGCAGAAAAAATTCCGAAACATAGTAAAGGAAAGTCATAGGTTAATGGCTTTTCCATTGGAAAAAAAGCATACGCCGCTTCGTAACTTAAAAATCCAGCGGCGTAATATCCTTCTTCAATATAAGCTTGTACTTTTTTTAAACACTCGTTTACTTCCGATATCTTATTTGTTCTAATGACCCGGTGGGGGTCGGTAAAGATCATCGTTTCCCCAACGGTATGTTGCTTAACGGAAAAATCAATTTGAACTTTCATTGTCCTTTGTCCTTACTTTTTGGATGAATCCTTTTCTTCTAATTTTTTCGCCTTTAATTTACGGCGGTAGGCTGGAGAGTTATATTTCTCGTCAAACTCTTTTCCTTCTAGGGACTTTTCCATCGTTAAAGGTTGCTTACAATGCATGCAAGCATCGACAATGCCTAACATTTTTGTCGGCTTTTCACAGGATGGACAGATAATCGGCACCGCTCGAGTAGAGAGAAGGCCAATCCAAAAGTAAACGAGGGTACTGAAAATAACAAACAAGACTCCAAGGCCGAAAAATAGGTACATTAACCATGGAGTAGATTTCGTTAAAATTCCGCCGTACATAATAATGATGCCGACGAAAAGCAGAATAAGGGCAAAACTGCGTATTTTATTTATTTTACTTGTATAAACGATCTTTGGTTTTTCCAACGTGTTACCTCCTAGCACAGTAAGTATGTATCATAAAGTATAACATGTTCTACCCTAATCAGCCTATCATTTGAAACGCATAAATTAAAGAAGTCAGTCATAAAATGGATTACCCTAGGTAGTAATGAGGTTGAAAATAAAAAGTAAACTAAGTATACTAAAAATGAGCTATGCGTGTAAACAGTTACATTAAAGACATTATTTAACAAGAATAATGTTTACGTGCAAGAAATAAATAAAAGGGGGATCATCATGGCAAAAAGAAGGTTTTTCACTATCTTTACAGTGTTAGCTAGTCTTTTATTGCTTTTAGCTGCATGCGGTGGAACCGATGGAGGTGACGGCGATGGTGGCGGTAAAAAAGCTCGAATCGCTATCGGACCGCCTGGAAGTGAGACGAATTCTATTTCTAAAGTCTTGCTAGCGGCGCATGGTTTAGAAGAAGGAGATTACCAGGCTTTCCAAGAAGGTTTTGGTGATGCCGCCGATGGTGTACAAGACGGAAACATCGATATTTCGATTGGGGTATTAGGTTTACCAGCTGGAAATATTGAAAGTCTTCAAGCTTCCACTGGTGATGTTGTCATGTTAGACCTCGATGAAGAGGCAATCAATGAGCTAGTTGAAAATACAGATTATGAGAGATATACGATTTCTAAAGATCAATACGATTTCCTCGAAGAAGATGTTGAAACGATTGCAGCCTATGCAGTGATGGTTGCTAATACCGACACGATCGACGAGGAGCTAGGTTATGAACTAGCACGAATCATGGTAGAGCATGCCGAGGAAGTAACGCATGCCCAGGCCGGAGAAATGAATTTAGAAAATGCTTTAAACGGGGCAGAAGGCCTTCCGATTCATCCAGGAGCAAAACGTTACTATGAGGAACAAGGTTTAGAAGTTAACAATCCTGTAGCGGAGGTTACGGCCGATCCCGATAACCGAAAAGCAGAGTTCATCTTAGGAACTGGAAGCCAAGGAGGTACGTACTACCCACTTGGTGGAGAAATAGCGAACGTTTGGAATAAATATTTAGATAGTAATTTTACTAACACAGAAACAGGAGCTTCGACAGAAAACTTAGGAAGCATCGGAAACGGTACGCTTGACATCGGTATGAGTGTCCACGTGCCTGCCCGTCATGCTGTCGAAGGTACAGGAGATTTTGAAGGAAACCCAGTTGAAAATCTCGCCTTTATCGGTCACATTTATCCTGAAGTCGTTCAAGTAATCACTCGAGAGTCGACCGGTATTACAAGTTTAAGTGAGTTAAAGTAAATACGTAGTTTTATGAAGGGTTGACCTGTTGGAGAAAAGAGCAGTACCGAAGTTTAGTAGGCGCTCTTTTCTTTCTTTCTTATCTCAATTAGAGAGGAAGGTGTGCATATGAGCAAACGCAGGAACGATTCAGTAGAATACGAGAAAGAGCAAAAGAAAGATGATTTTTCTTTAGCCGATGTAGAAAAAGATGAAAAGAAAGCGCAAGAAATGTTGGAAAAATATGACCGGGAAAGCCAGTATCGTACTAGAATTGGAAAATGGGCTTGGGTCGTCACTTTTTTAGGAGTAGCTCTCACAGTATTCCATTTGTATTCAGGGTATTTTGGTACCCTACCTTCCCAGAAGCAGGGGGCTGTGCATCTTGGTACAGCCTTAGGTTTAATCTTCTTGTTGTATCCAGCGAAAAAAGGGTTACAACATAAACAACATACGGTACCATGGTATGATGTCATCCTAGCTTTTACTGCTATGTATGTGACTTACCATAAAATCATTTTTTTCGACTCTATCATTCAGAGTCGTATTACTGGCTATAGTTTAACGGATACAATTATTTCGATTGTAGCTATTCTTCTTTTATTAGAAGCAACGAGAAGAACGGTAGGTTTACCAATCGTTATTGTCGCATTAGTCATGATTTTGTATGCGGTATTTGGAGCCTATATTCCAACACAGGTGCTCTCGCATCCTGGATTTTCCTTTGACCGTGTTGCGACGAACTTGTGGTATCAGGAAAGCGGTGTTTTTGGAACACCGATTCAAATTTCGGCTAAGTTTATCTATTTGTTCTTATTTTTCGGAGTCATGTTAATCCATACTCGGATTGGACAGTTCTTTAACGATTTAGCCTTTGCCCTCACTGGACGGTTTACTGGAGGAACCGCAAAGGCAGCTGTCGCAGCCAGTGCCCTTCAAGGTATGGTATCAGGAAGTTCTGTAGGTAATACTGTAGCTTCTGGTTCCTTTACGATTCCGATGATGAAAAACTCTGGCTTTAAGCCCGAGTTTGCTGCTGGAACGGAGGCCGCAGCTTCTACGGGTGGTCAAATTATGCCGCCAATTATGGGAGCAGCAGCCTTTATTATGATGGAATATTTAGGGGTATCCTATGGGGTAATTATGGCTACCGCCGTGATTCCGGCAGTATTGTATTTCACGGGGATTTTTATCGGAACCCATTTTGAGGCGAAAAAACTAGGAATCGTCGGTTTACCGAAATCTCAGTTACCTAACTTTAAGGCCTTAATGCTACGCTATGGTTATATGTTACTTCCTTTAATCGTTATTATCGGTGCTGTAATGTTAGGCTATACTCCACAGCGGGCAGCGATTTATGGTATTATCGTCGCCTATCTTGTAAGCTTAGTGCGTAAAGAATCACGGATGTCTTTTCGTAAAACAATCTATGTTTTTGAACAAGGTGCCCGAGTTGCCTTACCGGTTATCGCAGCTGTAGCTACAGCCGGAATCATTGCAGGAGTCGTAAGTATTACCGGTTTAGGTGCTAAGTTTGCAACGGGAATTATTGCACTATCTGGTGGACATTTATTTTTAGCCCTTTTCTTTACGATGATTGCATGTTTAATTTTAGGAATGGGCTTACCGACGACAGCAAACTATGTTGTGACAGCGACGATTGCTGCTCCAGCATTAATTAATGGTTTCGATCTTGCACCGATTGCTGTTCATATGTTCGTCTTTTACTTTGGAATTGTAGCAGACATTACTCCACCAGTTAGTTTAGCGGCTTATGCTGGTGCAGGAATTGCACAGGCGAATCCTTTCAAAAGTGGTATTACAGCAGTGAAACTAGCGATTGCTGCCTTTATCATTCCATATATCTTTGTTTATGATCCAATTTTAGTACTTGTCGATGTAACGCCGATACCTTTAATCGTATCTATTGTCACTGCTATTTTAGGTATGGTTGGCGTTAGCAGTTCTTTAATTGGATACTTTAAGCGTAACTCTCTCTACTGGGAGCGCATCTTACTCTTTATCGGTGGAATTTTGTTAATTATGCCAGAAAATATGACGAACTTTATCGGAATTGCCCTCTATGTCTTTGTATGGTTCATGCAAAGCCGTCGTAGCGATGGGGACGACCGAGGAGGCGAGATTCGAAAGCCTGTAACAGCCTAAGAGGTATAACTTACTAGGGAGATGTACAGGATGGAAATAAGCGTGGCGATAGGCGAAGGGAGCTGAAAAATATGGCCTTTTCACGAGGACGTCGCGAACCATTACCAGAAGTAGAAACATTAGTATGGTCCTGCACGAACGATAGTTGTCATGGTTGGATGCGGGATTCCTTTAGCTTTCAAAAGGAACCAAATTGTCCTTTATGCGATTCGGAAATGTTACAGGAAACAAGGGTTTTACCTAAAATTGAGTAAAATAAAAGGGTTGTTTACGTTATAAAGGTAAACAGCCCTTTTCTCTTTTAAAAAGGGGCGGAAAGTCGATTCAATTTTTAAAATCCTTTGCATATACTAAAAGCGAAAATAGAAATAGTAGGTGTAAATATGAAACGTATAATTCCATATTATGTCGAAGGACATACCGGAAAAGGTTATGTAAATTTGATAAAGAATAATGTTGAATCGCTTGATCGAATGATAATTTTAACGAATAAATATCCTCAAATCGTAAGGCATGTCTTACAAGGATTGAAGGAGGCCTTGCTTCTTCGCACGTCGTTTACAATTGAGGAAATTCGAAGCCTCGATGTGCGTGAGTCTATTGATGGCCTAATTATAAGGGAGATTGGCGTAGCCCTTTTACATGAAAACTTGTGTAACGGCATAGATTCCTTAGATCTTCCCTTAGAAAAAATCGAAATACCGATTATTTTATCGGCAAGGTTAGGAATGGCTGAAAGAGATAGTCAACAAATCGAAGAAGCTTACAGGCATTTTCGTAAAGGGCTTGCCCTCCATGAACAATTAGAAAAAGTCTATATTCAAGCGATGGATTTTAAAAAGGCCGATCAAATAATTGAACGTTTACTAGATGAGCTTTTAAAAACGGTAAGCCCTAGGAAGACAACATACGAACAACTAGAGAGGTTGTTTGGTACGAATACTCCCTACGGCATAGTGAATACCGTTCCAGAATTAATTGCACCCTTTACAAAGAAGATTTTTATTACAGGTCGGGCAGGTACCGGCAAGTCGCATATTATGCAAAAAGTCATGGAGCGATGTGAAGAGCTTTCCCTCAAAGTAGAAGTATATCGTTGTAGCTTAGACCCAGATAGTATCGATATGTTATTAATTAGGGAATTAGAAATATGCCTTCACGATAACACATCGCCTCATACGGTCATGGTTGAAGACAATGTTCAGGTAATTGATATGTATAAAGAAACGGTTGATCAAGAAGTTGAGAATGTTGAAAAAGAAACAATAGAGTTTCTTCAAAAGGAATATAAAAAAGAAATGCAACTTGGCTTAAAGGTTTTAGCATTACGACAACCCTCTCCTCCTTTAATTATAACGGGTCGAGAAAGAAAAAAGTTTCAACAATTTATAAAGCAATTAGAAAAAGAAATTTTAACTTAGCTTTAGAAATACTCCCTAGGGCTTAGCCGGTTATCGCCCAAAATATATTTTGACTCTTGTAATCATTCTGAAAATATAGTAAAATGTAAAAAAGAAAACCCTTTCAATTAGGAGGTGGGTGGAATGGTAACAGTGAAAATGTTAAAGCCGTACTATATAAAGATGAATGCCGATTATATTAAAATCATCTTAGCTTATCAATATTTCACTTTACTAATCGACGATAAACTCTACCATTTTGTTCCAATTGAAGGACGCGAAATTTTAATCAATAGAAAGACGAAAAAAGTAGTCAATACAGATACGAAGTTTGCTTTCCAAAAAGATGACGATATTATTTATATAACCATGAAAAAATTAACTAGTCTTGTCGATTTTATGGATCAAGTAAGTGAGATCATTAAACCTTATTATGAAAACCCGACAGCTGGTTTGGGTGAAGAGGTTGAGTTAAGTG
Organism: uncultured Pseudogracilibacillus sp.; assembly: GCA_937974845.1. Taxonomy (GTDB): domain Bacteria; phylum Bacillota; class Bacilli; order Bacillales; family Amphibacillaceae; genus Pseudogracilibacillus. The sequence goes on from CALJVC010000103.1 coordinate 14,426, forward strand.
CTTCAACGAACAGATTGATCCACCAATTAGAACGCGATAATTTAAAACGTCTAATCGATGAGTCCCTTGATAATCGTGACAAAGAGACTTTTCGTGAGCTGACGAAACTTTTATAAAAAAGAGCTTCTCCTATCTAGGTAGAGGGAAGCTCTTTTCTTGTTATTTATCTTTTTGTAAGGTTTCATATTCTTTAAAAATATGGGCTACTTTTTTCGCAACAAAACTACTAGTTCCTAAAGACTCCACCTCTTCGATTAACATAGCAATAATCATATCTTCTTTTTCTGTTGGATAGCCAACAAACCAACCGTTTTCAGAACCTCTTGTTCCGCGGCTTAGTTTTAGTTCCGCTGTACCTGTTTTACCGGAAATAGCCGGTTTGTGGTCTTTAAGTAGAGATGCGGTACCGTTGGTGACTACTTTTCGTAAATAACTACGTAATTTTTGAGCATCTCCTTGTTCGAGTACATTTTCCTTCCAATATTTCCCCTTAGGCTCAGAGGCTAGGAGAACTGGTTGAACGACATGACCGTCGTTTAGAATCGGGGAATATAATAATGCAAGGTGAAGGATGCTCACTTCGAGTTCTCCTTGACCGTAACTAGTATTGGCGCGTAACACCTCATCCTCTAAATTACCACTATTAGAAACTTGTGACTGTTTAATGGGAATCGGAAAGGGGATTTTTTCTTCAAAACCATATTTTTTAAAGCCATCTACCATTGGTTTATTCCCCATTTCGACTGCCTTCATAGCAAAGTAAATGTTGTCAGAACGAACGAGGGCATCTTCTAAATCGACAGGCTGTTCCGATGTACTGACCCTAGTCACATGATAATCTTTCCAATTACTCTTTTTCCATGTCCGACCTTCTATATTTATTTTTTCTTCATGGGTAATTGAGCCATTTTGTAGCCCGATTGCTGCAAAGACAGGCTTTAATACAGACCCCGGTGCAAAGGTTGCAGCGAAACGGTTGACGAAAGGCTGTTGCTTATCATTAATTAAATTTTCCCATTGTCCCTGATTTACACCGTAAGTTAAAGGAGTAGGATTAAAGGATGGGCTGCTAACGAGTGCTAAGACTTCCCCGGTGTTCGGATCTAAAGCAGCAGCTGTACCTTTCAACTTACCTTCATAGGCCTGGTACATCAATTCCTGTAAGTTTACATCGATTGTTAATTTGATTCGTTGTCCATGGATGACTTCTTTTTCGGCAATCGTGGTATAAACCGGATCGCCAGTTTCATTTTTCTTTTCCACGAGAACTTTTATACCGGCTTCGCCACGAAGTTCTTTTTCAAAAATCTTTTCTAATCCCCGTTTTCCAATAAAATCTTCTTCCGTGTAACTAGAGTCGTCAAGCTCTTTCATTTCTTCGTCCGTTATTTTACCTACGTAACCAATTAAATGGGCGGTCGCTTCTCCTGAAGGGTAGATTCTTCCAGTAGTATCTTGCATGGTGACGGATGGAATCGATTGTAAGTTTTGAATAGTTTCTTTTTCTGTTTTTGGTAGAACTTTTAAGGGGACAAAGTGGCTAGGCTTGACCCAATCTGCTCCAATTTTTTGTTCGATGGTTTCAGGTGTCATGTGTAATAAGTTAGCAATCTGTTGAATTTCTCCTTCTTTATTTACAAACTTCTCTGGTACGACACCAATGTTGTAAGCAATATCGTTGATAGCCAGGGGCATTTCGTTCCGATCTAAAATTTCTCCTCGTTCAGGTTCTGTTTTTTCAATCCGAATCTTCCCGCCATCAGCAAGTTCTGGAAAAATCAACCCAGGATTCCACTGGACTAACCAAAGTGTTTTTTCTTTACCGTCCTCTTCTACGACGGTTTGTTCGAGCTGTAAATCGTAAGAGAACTCGATATTTCCAGCAAGGCTATCTAGACTTACTTCTATGGGTACAGCAATAGAGGTAGCATTCGCTTGGTAATCAACTTCCTCATAAGTTATATTGATTTTATCGATTTCTAAATCTTGATATATTTTAGTATAACGATCGATATAGTCTTCTGTATCATATTGGTCACGGGTTTTTTCGGTTAATAACTTATACATTTCTGTAAAGTTTTGTTCTTCCCATAATGCAACATACTCTTCTAAGGTTTTATAGGGGGAGTTCTCTTCCGTTTTTGAACAACTAGCAACAAAAAACATACAAAATATTAACAAAAATAGTAAATATTTTCGCATTCGCTTTCACCACCGTGTTGACTTTCCCTTACCTTTCCTATTATATTAGATTTATAATAGGGAATAGTGCGGTAAAACTATCTTTTGTAACAAAAGCATTAATAAAAGAATATAATGCTACTGAAAGTTATATTCTAACTTGTCCTAAATAAAAAATTTGTATAGAATAAAGTTACTTCTCTAGCATTCGTCAAAGGACAAGATTACAGGTGATTACATATGGAACAAATGGAATTAAAACAGTTTTTAGAAAGTTTAGTTGAAGAAATTGAAGCAAATCATTATCCTACAGTGAACGCTATAATAGATAAGCTTTCCCTAGAAATGCGGACGAATATTTTATATAAGAAAGTCGATGAATCATGATGAAAATACATCGACCTCTCTTTCGATGAATTTCGGTTCAATTGTAGATAATTGTACTTGATTTGCCGTTATGTCGATGATGTCGTTTTGAAACTGTTCGGCTTGATTAGTAGGAACATAAACGTCAAGGATAACATTTTCTAAATATTCTATATGCTCAATAATATAGTTAGCTTCATTTAGAAAATTCTGCACTTTCCCTAATAAAGGATATTCAATCCGTAGCTGATATCCTTGCATCTGTTCCCGTTGTACGACGCCAATCGCTTTAATTGTTTCAGAGGTGACCGTGCTATAGGCTCGTATGAGACCACCTGCACCGAGTTTAATGCCCCCAAAGTAACGAGTGACGACGACGACGGTATTTTTAAGCGAAAGTCGCTTTAATACTTCTAACATGGGGACACCAGCAGTGCCGCTCGGTTCACCGTCATCATTCGCTTTTTGAAATTGATCATGGTCACCGATAATATAAGCGAAACAATTATGGGTTGCATTATGGTGTTCCTTTTGTATGCGTTGGATAAAGGTTTGTGCTTCTTCTTCTGTTTTAGCTCGAGCGACATGGCCTATAAAACGTGATTTTTGAATGATTATTTCGTGGGTTCCAGCTTGTTTTATTGTATAATAATGCGACATGCAAATCTTTCCTTTACAGATGTTCTATTAAGCTACATTATACCATAGAACAAATAGTACAAAAAATTAAATATATGGTGGGAACTCTGATGAGCAAAGAAATGTTAGACAATGTGATTAAGAAAATGACCGAGGTTGTCGAAGAAAGCCAGGAAGAAATTTTAAAAATAAGTGAACAAACGGAAAAAGAATACTTGTCAATTCAAGAAGAATTAGTCCGAATTAAGGTATTGGTTAAAGAACATATTGCAAAAAGTGATGAACTTGAAAAGAAAGTTCGCGCATCAAGGAAGCGGCTGTCGGAAGTGAGTCGACAATTCGGTAAGTTTAATGAAGAAAAAATTCGTGAAGTATACGATGAAACCCACTCTTTACAAACAGAGTTATTAATAATAGAAAAAGAAGAACATGCCCTCCGACAAAAGCGTGACGACTTAGAAAGGCGTCTTGTTCAATTAGAGAAGACCTTGGATCATGCAAATAGCTTAGGACAAAAAGTATCCGTCATCTCTTCCTTTTTACAGGATGATTTCAAAGAGGTGAACGAATACTTAAAATCAGCCCATGAAAAACAACAGATCGGCTTGAAAATTATCGAAGCCCAAGAAAAAGAAAGAAAAAGGATTTCCCGGGAAATACATGATGGGCCAGCCCAAAGCTTAGCGAACATTTTACTTCGTTCTGAAATCATTGAACTATCTTTACGAAACCGAAACATCGATGAAGCCCTGTACGAAATGCAGGCTTTTCGAAAAAATATTCGTCAATCTTTACAGGAAGTTAGAAGAATAATCTATGATCTTCGTCCGATGATGCTAGATGATTTAGGTTTGTTTCCTACAATTAAGAAGCATATTTCGACTATTTCTGATTTTAACGATATTGAAATTCAACTTACCTTACACGGTGAGGAAAAGCGCCTCCCGTCCCAGTATGAGGTTGCACTCTTTCGTTTAATCCAGGAAGGTTTACACAATGCAATCAAGCATGCAAACGCTTCATTAATAAAGATTCTTTTAGAAGTACATAAATCGAAAATTTCCCTTGTAATAAAGGATGACGGAGTCGGTTTCAATCCTGAGGGAAAGGAAAAAGAAAATTCTTATGGTATTATCGGTATGAAGGAGCGGGTCGAACTATTGGAGGGAGAAATTGACATAAGCTCTGAATTGAATAAAGGTACGACAATTAAAGTAGTAATTCCTTATGAAGAAAGAGTAGCCCCTCAGTAACTCGTTAAAAGGATTAAAAGTATAACAATTGGAGGAGAAAACAATGGATTCGCAAAAAATTACAATTGCTTTAATTGATGACCACAAGTTGTTTCGCGAAGGTGTAAAAAGAATTTTGAGTTTTGAATCATCCTTTGAGGTTGTTGCAGAAGCGGGCGATGGAAAAGAAGTAGAAGCGTTAGTAGAGAAGCATAAGCCTGATATCGTATTGATGGATATTAATATGCCGGAAATCAATGGAATTGAAGCGACAAAGCAACTATTAGAAAAGCATCCTGATACAAAGGTAATTATTTTATCCATTCATGACGACGAGACTTATGTATCCCACGCACTGCAATCGGGTGCCCAAGGTTATTTATTGAAAGAGATCGATACAGAATCTCTACTTGAGGCAATTCGCGTCGTACACGATGGTGGCTCTTATTTACACCCTAAGGTTACCCATAATTTGGTAGAAGAATATAGAAAATTAGTCCAAAGTAAGCAGGCGACGAATGGTCTTCATGAAATAGAACATAGAAAACCATTGCATTTATTAACACGTCGTGAATGCCAAGTTTTACAACTTCTATCTGAAGGACAAAGTAATAGAAAAATTGCTGAAACTCTAGTAATTAGTGAAAAAACCGTTAAAAATCATGTCAGCAACATCTTGCAAAAAATGGAAGTAGACGACCGTACCCAAGCAGTAGTTAAAGCGATTAAGAATGGGTGGGTTGAAGTAGAATAAAGGATGTGTAACTATGAAAATCGCTGTAGTAACAGATAGTACAGCTTACATACCAAAAGATCTTGTTAAACAATACGATATTCATATCATTCCTTTAAGTGTAATCTTTGGGGATGAGACATACCGAGAAGACATCGATATAACAACGGAAGCATTTTACAAAAAATTGTCTGAGACGAAAACGTTACCAACAACCTCTCAACCACCAATTGGGTCTTTTATTGAACTCTTCGAAAAGTTAGAAAGAGATGGATATGATGCGGTAGTGTCTATTCATTTATCAAGAAAGTTTAGTGGCACCTATGAAGTAGCAAAGAGCGCTGGGAATATGATGGAGAAAATTCAAGTTTATCCTTATGATACAGAATTAAGTACTATGCCCCAAGGCTTTTTTGCAATTCGTGCTTCCGAACTTGCTCGAGAAGGAAAAGATATTGAAGCAATCTTAAATGAGTTGGATCGCATGAAAGAAAATACCCGTTCCTATTTTATGGTCGATGATCTAAGCCACTTACAAAGAGGAGGCCGTTTAACAGGAGCTCAAGCGATTTTAGGTAGCCTTTTAAATATTAAGCCAATCTTACATATTGTTGACGGGTATATCGTTCCTTTTGAAAAGGTTCGAACGAGAAAAAGAGCCTTAGGGCGAATTATGAAAATGCTAGAAGAAGATGTGCAAACGAAGCGCGTTCGCCGAGTTGTATTTATTCATGCAAACGATGAAGCCTCTGCCCTTCGTTTGCGGGAGGACTTTTCTAAAAAATACCCTGAAGTCGAAACGATTATTAGTCACTTTGGTCCAGTAATCGGAACGCATTTAGGGGAGGGTTCATTAGGAGTATCATGGTACAAAGAATAGGAGTGTCCTTTACTTCGATTCTTTCTCGTTTATTTAATAGACTTGGGAGGAGGTGTCGGAAACATCGTTTTTTTCCGACGCCTTCATCATCCCTTTCCATTGCCCCTGATTTATATTCCACGAAAGAGATTCAAAAGTTAGCTAAACGTTTTTCTGGAAAACTTCTCTTACGACAAGAGATTCCTCTCGATGAAAAAACCTTTCAAAAGCTTTTGTCCCATGGTTATTTCACCGCTTATCCTGGAATTCAACAAGGTTTTATTATCCAGCGTTGTCTTCGTTGTAATAATGAGGACCCACAATTGTTACGTCCTTTTCCCTGTGCTTCTTGTAAAAAAGAGCATGTCTATTGTCGAAAGTGTATCATGATGGGACGGGTGTCTCTTTGTGAAAAACTATATGTATGGTCAGGACCATCTTATCCTTGGCCTAAACTCCCTAATAGTTGTCTTTGGCAAGGGAAGTTACGACCTTTGCAAGAAGCGGGAGCAAAAAAAGTGCTCGAGGCGGTGCGACGCAAAGAGCGTCTCCTAGTTTGGGCTGTAACAGGCGCCGGGAAAACAGAGATCCTTTTTCCGGCAATAGAAAAGGCTTTAGAAAAAGGCGAAAGAATTTGTCTTGCAAGTCCTAGGGTAGATGTAGTGCGAGAATTATTTCCTCGTTTCAAGTCCGCCTTTCCCAATGTAGAAATAGAGGCCTTGTACGGTGGAAGTGAACATCTTGGTGGAACTTCACAAATGATCATTGCAACAACCCATCAATTACTGAGGTTTCGTTCCGCCTTCGACCTTATGATTGTCGATGAAATCGACGCCTTTCCTTATCATTGCGATCCGATGCTTCCCTTTGTAACAGAACGGGCGCGCAAACAAAGGAGTGCTGTTATTTATTTAACCGCTACCCCTCGTGACAGTTTTAAACGTGAAATAATCCAAAAGCGCCTTCCCTACTGTTTCATTCCTCTTCGTTACCACGGTTATCCTCTTCCGGTTCCTAGACTTATTGCTGATACCCGTTTAAATCATTCTATATCTTCCTTTGTCCTTTCTCGAAAAGTAATTCATTGGTTAACCCATCGTATACAGCCGAGACGACAATTATTACTTTTCGTCCCTACCATTTCAATTGCTGAGGGAATTGTCGAAGCTTTTGCTAGCTGTTTGTATAAAGAAAAACTTATTGAAGCAAAAGAAGAAGTCACTTTTGTACATGCGGAGGATATACATCGAGAAGAAAAGATAGAAGCCTTCCGTCGCCAACACTTATATGCCCTTGTCACAACGACAATTTTAGAAAGAGGAGTTACCTTTCCATCAGTAGATGTGGCGGTTTTACAGGCGGATCATGATATTTTTGATCGGTCCGCTCTCGTACAAATAGCTGGACGGGCAGGAAGGAATCGGAGGGATCCGAAAGGAGAGGTAGTGTTTTTTTATCAAGTGAAAACCGAAGCAATCGTTGGAGCGGTTGATGAGATTAAACAAATGAACCGTCAAGGTAGGAAATGGAAGGAGGCTCCATTAAACCGATGAATCGTTGTCTTTGGTGTCAAGAGGAGATAACTACAGACTATTCTTGGTCAACGGTCTTGGTTGGTTTGGGGAAGAAGCATCTTTGTTCTATTTGCCAGGAACAATTGCAACTATTGAAGGGTTCTACTTGTGAAAAGTGTAACCGTATAAGCAACCTTTCTCCTTGTAGGGATTGTCGATGGTGGGATAGGTATTTCAAAGGGAAGGACCCCTTAAGTAAAAATGTATCGACCTTTAGGTACAATGCTTTTATGCAAGAAGTTGTTGCAAAGTGGAAATATCGTGGAGACTATGAACTGCTTCATATTTTTGTAGAGCATGCTAGGCAAAGTTTTTTTCGTTCCTATCACTCTATCATTCACAAGGCTGTACTATGTCCGATTCCTTTAAGTCAAGATCGTTTAAAAGAACGGAGATTCAATCAAGCTAAGGCTTTAGCTGAAGTTCTTGCACTCTATCCAAAACAAGTCGTACAGCATATGAGCCGTTTACATCACGAAATTCAGGCGAAAAAAGATCGTCGACAAAGAATTTTTAGTAGAAATCCTTTTAAATTAGAGAAAAAGCCTAACAAAATTGTAATTTTGGTCGATGATATATATACAACGGGAACTACCTTACGTCATGCTGCCTCCTTGTTACGGGAACACGGTTGTCGGCAAGTATTTGCCTATACCTTAATCCGAGGATGAAGAAAACTTTGTGCTATAATTTACAATAAGTAGAAACAATGTTCGATAAGGAGAGTAAACAAACGATGCAAATTAAAAATTGTGAAAGTTGTGGGGCAGTGTTTGTAGATCCGGTCCGTAAAATCTGTCGCGATTGCTATTACAAAGAAGAAGAAGCTTTCCAAAAGGTGTACCGCTTTATCACGCAGAAGAAAAACCGTGAAGCAACGATTCCGGAAATCGTAAAAGCAACGGGAGTTGAAGAAGAGTTAATTATAAAGTTTCTAAAGACAAACCGCTTGCGAGCTTCCCAGTTTCCAAAGCTAGCTTACCCTTGTGAAAGCTGCGGCGTCGACATTGTCGAAGGAAGACTATGTGAACAATGTAAACGGGATATGCGTCAAGAATTAGCGCGGCAAGAAAAAATCGAAAAAATTCGCAATGAAATAGAAGAAAAAAGAAAGCCAGTATATTACACCATTAATCGTGAAGGCCGGGAAGGAAAGGATAAGTAAACATACTGGTTTGAGAGTGTGAGGTGAAAGATGATGAAAATTCAAGGACCTAATCCTTATGTTCAGCTTTATCGTCAAAGTCAAAGAGTCTATACAAAGGAAAAGACCGGACTAGCTAAAGATGATCAATTGAAAATTTCTAATGAAGCTCTAAAGTTACAACAAAGTGAAGGGCATCTTGTTCGACGGGAAAAGGTGAAAGAACTAAAGTCCCTCGTTCAATCAGGAGAATATACAATTGATTATGAGCAAACAGCCCAAAAGTTAGTCGATTTTTGGAAGTCTTTTTAAGGTAATCCATAGGAGGTAATGACGATTGCTATTGAAGCAGTAATAAAGACCATTAGTCACTTAACTTCTTTACATAAAGAGTTATTAACTCTTTGTAAGGAAAAAACAGATAAAATTACTAATTCTGATACCGAAGGCCTTGTTTCTTTATTAGCAAAAGAGCGCCAATTAGTCCAACAGATTAATCGGGCGGAAGACGAACGTAAAAAAGCGGTAGAGGAATATTGCCGTATTCAACAATTGCCAACGGAGAATATGACTGTTACTCGTTTGTTAGAAAGCCTTGAGCAATCGAAAGAAAGCAAGTTTTTAGAAAATAAGGTAACGGAATTAATCGAGCAAATTGTACAAATTCGAGAGCAGGAGCAGTTGAATAGAGAATTGCTCGAACAGTCGATGCAATTTGTTCAATTAAATTTAGAGATGTTACAGCCCGAAACGAGGCAAATATCCTATGGAAAAGAAAGGAAACCATCGGGGCCAGCGCGACAAGGTCGCTCTGTCTTTGATTCAAAAGTATAATCGGGTAAGGGAGTAGGAAACGATGACGTTAAGTACTTTTCATGGATTAGAAGTAGCGAAAAAAGCCCTTTATGCACAGCAAAAGGGTTTATATACAACAGGTCACAACATTGCTAATGTAAATACAGAAGGTTATTCGAGACAGAGGGTAAACTTTGAAACCTCTATTCCGTACCCACCACGTACTTTCTATAAGCCAAAAATACCTGGGCAGTTTGGTACGGGTGTTGAAATAGGAACGGTTCAACGAGTGAGAGATGAGTTTCTCGATTACCAATATCGGACAGAAAATAGTCGAGCTAATTATTGGGATAAACGAGCGGAATCTCTAAGCCGAATGGAAGAGCTTTTAAATGAACCTTCTGAAAATGGTTTAGCCCGCACTATTGACCAATTTTGGCAAGCTTTACAAGACTTGACGGATGATGTGCAGAACCCTGGAGCTCGCTCCGTTGTAGCACAACGAGGTCTAGCGTTAGCAGAGACCTTTAATTATATTTCAAGAAGTTTACAATCGATCCAAAAGGATTTAAAACAACAAATTGATGTGAATGTCAATCGGGTGAATTCTTTAGTTCGTCAAATTAATGCTCTCAATGAGCAAATTGTAAAAATTGAACCCCATGGTATGCTACCAAATGACCTTTACGATGAGAGGGATCGTTTAATCGACGAATTATCTGAGTTCGTATCGATTAAAGTTCATTACACGAGCAGTGGTGTGAGCTCTCTCGATATCGCTGACGGACTAGCCTCAATAGAGTTACTCGATGAACGTGGAAATTCGATTGGTGACGGTGTATTTTTATTACAAATAAAAGATGGTGAGCCAATTCAAGAGGCAATCAATGAGCTATCGATTACGGAAGATCCTGACACGGGAGCTATCGTAGGCCTTCATATCGAAGGATATGATGATTTAGAACCCTTAGAACTTCTTAAATCTACTGGTCGTTTAAGTGCTTTAATTGAGACCCATGGCTACATCAGTGATGATGGAAGTCATGTAGGCGACTATCCTGAAATGATTGACAATTTAAATCAATTAGCTAAGGCCTTTGCTGTTGCTTTTAATGAGCAGCATCGCCAAGGTGTGAATTTAACCGATGGGGAAGTACCAGACTTTTTTGTAACGAATGATGGCTCAAGTGAGTTTACTGCTGAAAATATTACCGTCAATAAGCTTATTTTAGATGATCCGAGGTTAATTGCTGCGAGCCTGCCTGGACAAGGAAGTCAAAACGCAAACAATGCCCTTGAATTATCTAAGCTATTCGATGAAGGTCTTGAAGAATTAGACGGTGCATCGTTACGTTCGTTTTATACAAGGTTAATTGGTGAACTAGGGGTAGAAGGTCAGGAAGCGAATCGAATGGTCGAAAATACGGCTATTTTACGCCAACAAGTGAACGATCAACGCCGTTCTGTATCGGCTGTATCCCTCGATGAAGAAATGACGAATCTAATCAAGTTCCAACATGCCTATAATGCTGCGGCAAGGAATATTACAGCCCTTGATGAAATGTTAGATAGGATTATTAATAACATGGGACTTGTCGGGAGGTAATGGATAAAAATGCGAGTTACACAAACGATGTTGCAAGATAATTTATTACGTAATTTGTTATCTAGCCAAAAGCAGATGGATAAGTATATGACACAGATCTATACAGGAAAGAAAATTAGACGTCCATCAGAGGACCCGGTTATTGCAATGCGTGGGATTGATTATCGTACAGAGCTAACGGAAGTAGAACAATATAAACGGAATGCTTCAGGAATTTGGAAGTGGATGGATCATGGAGACGAAGCTTTAAAGAAGGCGACAGAAGTGATGCATCGTTTGGAAGAGCTAGCTGTACAAGCAGCAAATGATCCTCTAACTATTGCCGAAAGACAGAGTATCGCTCGAGAAGTAGAACAACTACGGGATCAGATTGTTGATATTGCGAATACCCAAGTAAGTGGTCGATATATTTTTAACGGAACGGATACCGATCAGGCTCCTGTACAAAACGGACAAATTGTAAAAGGTGAAGGCCGGGATCAAGAAGTTTTAATTGAAATTGCAAAGGGAATTACTATTCCTATTAACTTAAAGCCGGATGCGGTTTTTGATGAAGAGCTTTTCGATAATATAGATGGTTTTATTGTAGCTTTAAATAACGATGACCAAAAGGGAATTAACGACAGTATTGCAAACCTCAATCAAAGCATGACGAAGATTGTGCAAGGACGGGCTGAACTAGGAGCACGGATGAACCGTCTAGAACTCATTGAGGACCGTTTAGAGCATCAGGCGATTATTGCCGAAGATATTATGAAGACTAATGAAGGTGTCGATTTTGAAGAAGCGGTAATGAATTTGCTCGCTCAAGAAGCAATACACCGAGCAGCACTATCAGCAGGAGCAAAGATTATTCAGCCTTCTTTAGTTGACTTCCTACGCTAGAGTTTATAGAAAGAGAAATCTTAGAAAAAAAGGGGGTAGACCGTTGAAGTTTCCAAGGTTAGAAATGCAGTCTGTTCGTGGGCAAATCGCCATGGAACAGAGTAAAGCCTATATAGAGATGAAACAACGTCCTGCGAAGCAATCGATTCAACAACCGAAAGCTGAGATGACGATAAAAACTACTCCCGGTAGGTTAAAAATCGACCAATCCCAAGCTTGGGAAGAAAGGTATTTAATGAGCACCTTCCGACTGACTGAAATTCAAGCACAAGAGGCAAGGCGTCAGGTACAGGAAGGAATCGTTAGACGGGCAGAACAAGGGGCGCAATTAGTCCGGATTGAAGATGGCGTCAATTATATCGTAGAACATGCGATTGAAAATGGTCAGCCCAAAGTGAAAGAACTAAGTATTAAGTATGTCCCCTCTCCTTTTTCGGTTAAAATTGATTATGAGCCGGGGACAGTAGATATCGATGTTCGTCCCCAAAAACCGATAATTGAAGCTGAACAACAAAGACCTGAAATAACCTTTCACCCTGGGGAAGTAAAGATAACTATGGCCCAATATCCAGAGCTGAGGATTTCAGTCGTTGATTTATATGTATAAAAAGCTTCGCAAGGAAAGGATGCAACCCGATTGATTATAAAAACAAAGTATCTAGGTGAAGTAGATGTTTCTTCAGATAAAATCATTACCTTTACAGCTGGGCTACCAGGCTTTGAAGAAGAAACAGAGTTTGTCCTGTTAGATGTTTCTAAAGAAGTAGCCTTTCAATTATTACAATCTACAAAGACTAAAGAGTTGGCGTTTTTTGTAATTAACCCATATCTTCTTTATGAATCCTATAGCGTGAAATTAGACGATCCAACGATTGAAGGATTAGGTATCGAAAGTGAACAAGACGTAGTAATCCTGTCTATTGTCACGTTACGGGACCCTTTTATAGATAGTACAATTAATTTAAAAGCCCCTATCGTCATCAATTTAAAAAACCGCCAGGGTAAGCAATATATTTTACAAGATGATACCTATTCTATGCGGGAAACGATCCCCCAAGAGAAACTAGAAAGCGGGGCAAAATAATTATGTTAGTACTTACAAGGAAGAAACAACAAGCGATAAAAATTGGTGATGATATTGAAGTAAGGGTTATTGCAATTGAAGGCGATCAAGTAAAAATAGGTATCGAAGCACCAAAATCTGTTGAGGTCCATCGAAAAGAAGTATATGAGGAAATTCAAATACAAAATAGTGAAGCGGCGAACGTATCTGAAGAATTATTAACCTCCCTTCCAGGAATTTTTACTTCTAAAGAAGAATAATTTTAATTTAATAAAAAGTCGTCGATATTAGAAGTAGAGGAGAAAGTTAAGAGGAGTTGTCTAAAATGAAAATAGATTATTCTACAGCTAACTTTGTGACCTCTAATTATTTGGAAACTCAGCGACACGTAGAACAAAAGAATCCACAATTGTTTAAGTCGAATAAACAAGAAGTTGCCAAAGAGGATGTACTATTAGCTGTAAAGAATACAAATAACTTTTTAGAACCTGTAATGACTAATTTAAAGTTTGTCTATCATGAGGATCTCAACGATTATTACGTAACTATTATTGATCCGACGACAGAGGAAGTCATTCGTGAAATTCCGCCGAAAAAAATGTTAGATATGTATGTAGCCATGGCCGAATATATGGGGCTACTTGTCGATGAAAAAGTATAAAAAGAAAACATAAAGGGTGAGGCACAATGGTAATGCGAGTAGGTGGCATTGTTTCAGGTATGGACATAGAAGCAATGGTCGATAAGCTAATGGAAGCCGAAAGGCAACCATTAGAAAGATTAAAACAACAACAGACACAATTGGAATGGAAGCGCGATGCCTATCGTGAGATTAATAGTAAACTGTTAGACTTAAATAATATTATGCTCGATATGAAGATGTCGCGGACGTATAATCCTAAACAGGCCGTTTCGTCTAGAGAAATGGCGGTGAGTGCTACAGCGGCTTCCACTGCTTCAGCAGGTACCTATGACATACGTGTGGAGCAACTTGCTACTCGGGCGATGAATGTCGGGAGTTCGATTTCATTAAATGTAGATAGCAAAATGGATGAAACAGTCGCTGGTAGCTATACCTTTTATACCTATGACGAAAACGGAGTCGCTATTTCTCATGAGTTCACTGTCGAGGAAGGTGACAGTTTAAGTCAAGTATTGAAAAAAATTGAACGGGCTAGTGATGGTAATGTTCGGGCCTTTTTTGACCAGTCACAAAACCGTGTTGTTTTAGAAGCGACTCGTTCAGGTCGATATAATGAAGATGGTCCAGAGATTGTCTTTAATGATGCGCCTTTCTTTACAGAGGTCCTTGGCTTATCCCAAGCGGAGGAGAAAGCTGCGCAAAATGCTGTATTTACTTATAATAACGGTCTGACAATAGAATCACGTGAAAATAGTTATACCTTAAACGGAGTTACCTTTAACTTCCATACGGTTACTGAAGGTAATGTGACTATCTCGGTTCAAAATGATGTTGATGCATCCTTTGAAAAAATTATGGATTTTGTAGAGAAGTACAATGAAGCAATCGAAGCGATGAACAAATCACAAACCGAGCAACGTTATCGAGACTATTTACCGCTAACAGAAGAGCAGAAGGCGGAAATGACCGATAAGCAAATTGAACTTTGGGAGGAAAAGGCTAAAAGTGGCCTACTTCGAGGAGAAACAGCTATCCAAAGTGGAATGTATGCTTTACGTTCTAGCATGCAAGGGAGAGTCGACACCGGTGGAGAATATACTATGCTCAGCCAAATCGGAATTACGACCTCTAATAACTATTTAGATGGCGGTAAACTAGTAGTTGATGAAGATAAGTTAAAGGCAGCTTTACGTGATCACCCTGAAGATGTATATAAGTTATTTACGCAAAAAGGTGAAGGCGAAGAAAAATCAGGATTAATCTACCGTTTTGAAGAAGCTTTAGATCGAACCCGAGGAAACATTGAACGTAAAGCTGGAAAAAGTACTTCGACTTTAGATAACTATGCTTTAGGTAAGGAAATGAAACGCCTTAACGAAAGAATAGACGAATATGAAAAACGAATGATAAAGGTAGAGCAGCGTTATTGGAGCCAGTTTACAGCAATGGAAAAGGCTATTGCTCGTTTATCGGATCAAGCAAACTATTTATTTACTCAATTTGGTGCAATGTAATAAAATTTAATTAGGAGAGTGGAGACAAAATGATGTCTAAACAACTAGAAATGTACCAGAATAACTCTGTGAATACAGCTTCTGGTCCACAGTTAACACTAATGTTGTACGATGGTTGTATTCGCTTTGTCAAACGAGGAATCAAGGCAACGGAAGATAAAGATTATCAAGTGAAGAATGAGCAACTTCAAAAAGCCCAAGACATCATTCGTGAATTGATGATTACGCTCGATCCTAAAGTGGAAATTTCAAAACAGATGATGTCCCTGTATGATTATATACTTCATTTGTTACAAGAAGGGAACATTAAAAATGATCTAGATTCCCTAGAGGAAGCTTTGGATTTAATTACGGATTTTCGTGACACTTGGCGTGAAGCGATGAAGCAAGCGGCTCCAAATTACGTACAAGGTGCTAAAGTCTAATGAAGCGGGTAGAAGCTCTTTATACTTTGACTAAGGAAATGCTCGAGCTTTTAGATAAACCTTGTGAAAGCTTTGAAGCCCGGGAGCGTCTCATCGAAAGCATAGACGCTATGCTAAATAAACGAGAAACCCTTGTACAACAAGTTCAACCTCCTTATACAGAAGAGGAAGTTCAACTGGGGAAACAAATTGTTGAAATGGATCGTATAATAAAAGAAAAGATGCACCATGTTTTAGGAAGTATCGAAGGGGATTTACGTCGTCTAAAACAGAAAAAAGATTCGGATAAAACGTATATTAATCCATATAAAAATTTAGAAACCGTCGATGGGATGTATGTGGATAATAAATTATAATAAAGAGAAAAGGGGGAACAATCGATGATGTAGCGATTGTCCCCCTTTTCTACAATAAGTAAGCTTTTCTACTAAATTGTGAAAGGGGTAGAAAAAAAAGGCGAAATCGTAGTATAATATATATACTATGTAAAAGGAGGACACTTATATGAATTACAACATACGTGGTGAAAATATTGAGGTTACTCAGCCGATTCGGGAATATATCGAAAAGAAAATCGGTAAGCTTAACAAGTATTTCGATACCCCACCGACATCTGATGTTCATGTGAACTTAAGTGTCTATAATGAGGAACAACAAATTGAAGTGACCATTCCAATGACGAATTTACTATTACGTGCAGAGGAGCAACATAATGACCTATATGCTGCCATAGACTTAGTTGTGGACAAGTTAGAGCGTCAAATTCGTAAACATAAAACAAAAGTCAACCGTAAGTTCCGTCAAAAAGGCCTCGACGCCTTTGTTTTTAAAGAAGAAGATGATGAGAAGGATCAAGATGAAATCGAAATTGTCCGAACGAAACGTTTTAATTTAAAACCAATGGACTCGGAAGAAGCTATTTTACAAATGGATATGTTAGGACATAACTTTTTCGTCTTTACGAATGCTGAAACAAATGATACGAACGTCGTTTACCGTCGGAAGGACGGAAAGTACGGGTTGATTGAGCCTCATAACTAAAGTTTACTTTCGATTGATAAGAAGTAGATTCAACGATATGGTTCATATTAAAATTGCGGGATCAAATAAAGATTGTTTCCGCAATTTTTTTATTGAATACCGATAGTTTATTTCCGCTTAAACCTCTTTCGAAGAATTTTATATACTGTATACGGTAAAAGGACCAGGCCATCGGATTCCCTAAATCGATGCTCTGGTCCTTTTATAGTTCTAGGCGCTTTTTAACGTTTCCATGCATTGTCGAAAAATGTCGACAAAAAGTCAAAAAATGAAAAACTGCAAGTTGAAAAGTCGCAGTTTTTTAAAATTTTCGTATAAAATCATGCAGAAAGTTAAAAATCTACATAAAAAGTAAACCTTTGATATGCAGAAAATCGACTTTTAGCAATTTGTGTAAAATATAAAAATTTGCTATATAAATAATACAAGCCGAAACAAGATGAGGAGGTAGCCAAGTGGGAAAACAAACTCCATACGTAATAGATCAACTAACCCAACAGGAAGAAATCGTTAGCCAATTGCTAAAAATTGTTGCCCATACGAACCAGAAGTTATCCGCCTTAGAGGAGAAGGTAGAGGAACTCGAAATGCGATTAAAACTATAACTTCAAATGATTTCTCCCCCTACTTCCTCTTAGAATCCTCTTATATTCCTCGCTTAAGAGAATAGCTTACCCTCCCCCCCTTCTGGTAAGCTATTCTCTTTTATCATGAAAGCTTATGTACAGAATAGTACGCAAGTTGTCATTCAAACTTTATTAATGTTATCATGTAAGGTGGATAGTTTTGTAAAACTGATTATGTTGAGGAGCGTTATGGATGATAAAATGGGTAAAACGTATTTTTGGCGATAGTAACCAACGAGAGTTAAAACGAATACAAAAGATTGTCGATCAAATAGAAGCTTTAGAGCCGACCTTTGAGGCTTATTCTGATGAAGAATTACAGGCGATGACTGCCAAGTTTAAGGAGCGATATCAAAAGGGCGAAACCCTGGATGATTTATTAGTAGAGGCTTATGCCGTCGTAAGGGAGGCTTCTAAACGAGTTTTACAAATGCGCCCTTACCCAGTGCAATTGATGGGGGCAATTGTTCTCCATGAGGGAAATATTTCTGAGATGAAAACCGGTGAAGGAAAAACCTTGTCCTCCACGATGCCTGCTTATTTAAATGCATTAACAGGTGAAGGGGTTCACGTTATTACAGTAAACGAATATTTAGCAGAACGTGACGCAACGGAGATGGGTCAACTTTATGAATTCCTTGGTCTTTCTGTCGGTTTAAATATTAGCGGTATGTCGAACGAAGAAAAGAAAGAAGCCTATGAAGCGGATATTACTTATGGAACGAATAATGAGTTTGGTTTCGACTATTTACGAGATAACATGGTTCTCTACAAGGAACAAATGGTACAACGTCCGCTCAATTACGCCATTATTGACGAGGTAGACTCTATTTTAATCGACGAAGCCCGTACACCATTAATTATTTCAGGATCGGCTGAAAAATCCGCCACGATGTATCAACAGGCTAATACTTTCGTTTCTACGTTAAAGAAGGATGAAGACTATACCTATGATGAAAAAACGAAAGGTGTCCAATTAACAGAGACAGGAATTGACAAGGCGGAGAAGTTTTTTAGTATCGATAACTTATTCGATTTAAGTCACGTTTCGATTGCCCATCATATTAATCAAGCTCTCCGGGCTCATGTGGCGATGCATCGAGATACGGATTATGTTATTGAAGATGGGGAAGTTGTAATCGTCGACCAGTTTACCGGTCGTTTGATGAAAGGACGACGTTATAGCGACGGGTTACACCAGGCAATCGAAGCAAAAGAAGGGTTAAAAATCCAAAATGAAAGTATGACATTAGCATCGATCACCTTCCAAAACTACTTCCGTATGTATAGAAAGCTCGGAGGCATGACCGGAACGGCGAAGACAGAGGAAGAAGAGTTTCGAAATATTTATAATATGGATGTTATAGCGATTCCGACGAATAAGCCGGTAATCCGTGAGGACCGTCCTGATATGATTTATAAAACGATGGATGCGAAGTTTAAGGCAGTAGTAGAAGAAATTAAACGCCGTCATGAAACAGGCCAGCCAGTATTAGTTGGAACGGTTGCCGTAGAAACGTCAGAATTAATTTCTAAAATGTTAAAGAGGGAACGAATTAAGCATAATGTATTAAACGCTAAAAACCACCACCGTGAAGCAGAAATTATTGAAAAGGCCGGACAAAAGGGAGCTGTGACAATCGCTACTAACATGGCCGGTCGTGGAACCGATATTAAATTAGGCGAAGGGGTGGTAGAGCTTGGAGGTTTAGCTGTCTTAGGTACAGAAAGGCACGAATCTCGTCGTATTGATAACCAATTACGAGGCCGAGCAGGGCGTCAAGGAGACCCTGGGATGTCGCAATTTTTCTTATCTATGGAAGACGAATTGATGCGCCGTTTCGGCTCTGATAACTTGAAGTCGATGATGGATCGGCTAGGAATTGAAGATGATGAACCTATTGAAAGTAAAATGATTACTCGAGCGGTTGAGTCGGCCCAGAAACGTGTAGAAGGAAATAACTTCGATGCTCGAAAGACGATTTTAGCCTACGACGATGTGTTACGGGAGCAGCGGGAAGTAATTTATAAACAACGTTATGAAGTGATTTCTGCTGAAGAAGGTATTCGTTCAATCATCGAACGAATGATTGAATCCGTGGTCGATCGTTTACTTGCCAGCCATATCAGTGAAGAAGATGAAGAGGTGGCGGATTATGAATCGATTCTTGAATATGTTCATGGTAATTTATTAGAGCCTGAAGATATTAATTTAGAGGATATTCAACATAAGGATCGCCAGGAAGTAAAACGAATTTTAATGGAGCGAATTTTTGCCCGTTACGATGAAAAAGAACAACAATTAACCGAGGAACAGATGCGTGAATTTGAAAAGGTCATTGTTCTTCGTACCGTAGATACAAAATGGATGGACCATATCGATCAAATGGACCAGCTCCGTCAAGGAATCCATTTACGGGCTTATGGACAGAACGATCCTTTACGTGAATACCAAATCGAAGGTTTTAATATGTTTGAGGCAATGGTAGATAGTATCGAGGAAGAAGTTGCCCGTTATGTGATGAAGGCAGAAATTCAAAACAACCTTCAACGCGAACAAGTAGTGAAGAATACGAAGGCTGTAGCAGGGGGAGGAGAGGAGAAGCCTCGTCAACCTTATGTAAGAAAAGAAAGGGTTGGCAGAAATGACCCTTGCCCGTGCGGAAGCGGTAAGAAGTATAAGCATTGTCATGGTCGTTAAGTACTTGTAGCTAAACAGGGAGTGAGAGATTATGGATTTAGTTGAAGCGAAGCAAACGATTAATGAATTGAGTGAACGAATAGAAGAATTTAGGGGGTCTCTTTGACTTACCTAAGAAAAAAGAAGAAATTAAGAAATTAGAGACCCAAATGGCCGCAGCAAATTTTTGGGACAATCGAGCGGAAGCCCAAAAAGTAATCGATGCGTCGAACGCCTTAAAAGATCAGGTTGAAGCCTTCGAATCGCTAGAAAAAAAAGTAGCTGACCTCGAAGTGTTATATGAAATGATTCGCGAAGAAGCTGATGAAGAATTTATTCAAGAAATGGAAGAAGGTTTAGCGGAGTTAAAAGAAGGGGTCGAATCCTTTGAAATAGAGCTTTTGCTAAATGAACCTTATGATAAAAATAATGCTATTTTAGAACTCCATCCTGGTGCAGGTGGTACGGAGTCCCAAGATTGGGCAAGTATATTATTACGCATGTATCAACGATGGGCTGAAAGTAAAAACTTTAAAGTAGAGACTCTACATTATTTAGCAGGCGATGAGGCGGGTGTCAAAAGCGTTACCCTTCTTATCAAAGGATATAATGCTTATGGTTATTTAAAAGCAGAAAAAGGTGTCCATCGTCTAGTGCGAATTTCTCCTTTTGATGCTTCCGGCCGTCGACACACCTCTTTCGTTTCCTGTGACGTATCGCCAGAATTGGATGATACCGTAGAGATAGAAGTGAATCAAGAGGATATTAAAATCGATACGTATCGGGCGAGTGGGGCGGGAGGTCAGCATGTCAACACTACGGATTCAGCAGTCCGCATCACCCATATCCCAACGAACACCGTCGTTAGCTGTCAGTCAGAACGCTCGCAAATCAAAAACCGTGAGCAAGCGATGAAAATGTTAAAGTCGAAACTATATCAATTAGAGATAGAGAAGCAGCAAGCAAAGTTGGCTGAACTTCGAGGGGAGCAGAAAGAAATCGGTTGGGGAAGCCAAATTCGATCGTATATTTTCCATCCTTACTCGATGGTGAAAGATCATCGGACAAACATTGAAGTCGGCAATGTACAAGCCGTTATCGATGGTGAGATCGATATCTTTATCGATGCGTATTTACGCTCACAAATGGACTAAGAAAAAAGTTTACGACATTTCTTTGACGAATTTGTGAAATCGGTTTGAAAAATGTTGAAATAGGTTATAATAAGGGTTGATTATATATTAGTGAGGGGGATCTTCATGAAAAAATGGTTAATGGCTGTTCTCTTAGGAACGGTACTAGTTCTCGGTGCTTGTGGTGGTAGCGATGATGCTGCTGAAGATACGGGCGTAGATGAGACAACAGAAACTGAAACTGAAACAGAAGATGCAGGTGACGGCGGTTCATACGATGTAGCTTTAGCTGAGGAAGTTTTCCAACAGAGCTGTGCTAGCTGTCACGGAGACGATTTATCAGGTGGTGTAGGTCCTGACTTAAACACAGTTGGTTCCTCTTTATCAGCTGATGAGATCGTCGATATCATTAATAACGGTTTAGGTTCTATGCCAAGTGTTTCCCTTGATGAAGAAGAAGCTGACGCTGTTGCTCAATGGTTAGCTGATAAAAAATAAGGGATAAGCTTTATGACGTAAGTTAGACATAAACGGACTGGATCATCAATCAACTGATTCAGTCTGTTTTTTATTCCGTAATAAGGCGATTTATCTCCCTTCAAATTATAGCATTCGCTCGGTTATCTTATATTAATGAAGCTATAAGCGTATGTTACTACCGATAAGTTCCCCTCATCATCGGATGATGCATATACGGGAAATTTTTCAACTCCATTCAGAATATTTAAAAATTACGTATCGAAAAGGCAACGCCTTTATTTTCTTAAATAAGTATGAGAAAATACACTTATGAAAATATTTCTTTTTGGAAACGAAATAGAAAGAGTCGTTAAGAAAAAAGATTAAGG
This sequence comes from uncultured Pseudogracilibacillus sp., assembly GCA_937974845.1. Taxonomy (GTDB): domain Bacteria; phylum Bacillota; class Bacilli; order Bacillales; family Amphibacillaceae; genus Pseudogracilibacillus. The sequence continues at coordinate 36,413 of CALJVC010000103.1, forward strand.
AGAATTGTTATGGAAATAGGCCTTGAAAAAATCAGCTTTAATATTCCTCATTTATATGTAGATATGGAGGAACTGGCGAAGGCACGTAAGGAAGACCCTGCCAAATATAAAATAGGGATCGGTCAGGACGAAATGGCGGTCGCTCCCCTTAGCCAAGACCCGGTAACGCTGGCTGCAAATGCTGCTTTACAGATGTTAACGGAGGAAGATAAGCAGGCAATCGATTTTATTATGTTTGCAACGGAAACAGGTATTGACCAATCGAAGGCAGCGAGTGTCTACGTACATCGTTTGATTGGGCTACCAGAAGAAGTTCGCTCCATCGAATTAAAACATGCCTGCTATAGCGGTACGGCAGCTTTACAGTTAGCAAAGGGCCATGTTGCCCTCCATCCCGAGCGGAAAGTTCTTGTCCTTGCATCTGATATTGCTCGATATGGTTTAAATACACCGGGCGAAGTGACCCAAGGTGCCGGGGCAGTAGCGATGTTAATCGGTTCGGAACCAAAGGTATTACGTCTCGATGACGATTCGACCTTTGTAACGAAGGATATTATGGATTTTTGGCGTCCGAATTATTCCGATTATGCCTATGTAGATGGGAAGTACTCTAATCAAAAATATATAGAATTTTTCAACCAAGTATGGAAGGCGTATAAGGAGAAGACGAAGGAAGGTTTAGATGATTTTGAAGCCCTTTGTTTCCATCTCCCATATACGAAAATGGGAAGAAAAGCATTAGAAACAATCCTTGATGAAGGGAACGAAGCAACCCAAGAGCGATTGATGACTTATTATGAGGCCAGTACCCAATATGGACGAAAGGTAGGAAATGTCTATTCAGCCTCCCTTTACTTAAGTTTACTTTCCTTACTAGAAAATGTAGACAATATGAAGCCTAATGGAAAGATTGGTTTATTTAGCTACGGCTCGGGTGCCGTAGGGGAATTTTTTACAATGACCTTGTTAGAAAACTATCAGGTTCATTTATATAAGGACACCCATCAGAGTATGTTTAAACAACGCAAACGTATCTCTGTTCCCGAATATGAAGCGGTATTCAAACAAAAGTTACCAACTGATGGCTCTAGTTATACAATCGAAAATGATGATCCAGCCAAGGCTCAACTTACTGGCATTTCTGACCATCAACGGCAGTATACAATTAAATAAGATAAGTGAGAAGGGGTAAAGTGTTACCTCTTCTTTTTTTAAATGGAGAAAGGGTGAGCGAAGCATGCAAAAACAAATCTTTCGCCTTTTGGCAATCCTCTTCTTTAGCCTAGGCTTAACTGCTTGTACTTTACTTCCGGATGAATCGGAGGAAGTTGCTGAATTTCTTGAAGTAGAAGAAATACCTATAGAGGAATTAACGGATGTAGAGCATTTTCGACCAGGTGCTTTAGAGCACATTTTAGAAGGAGAAATAAACCGACGGGGGGAGGCAGTAGGTTTTCATTACGAAGGTCTATCGACGGCTAAAGGGGAGGTAGTCGAAGGAACAAGGACGGACCCTAACCGTCACGGCGTTTATGAAGCAGAGGTGGAAGTTGCAGGGGTTAAAAAGGCAGGCAATAAAGGTATATCTACTTTTTTCCCTCTTCATTGGACAAGTCAAGAAGTCGTCGATGCAATTAACCAAGCCTACGAAAATAAAACCCATATTTCGGGAAATACGTACGAAGGTTTAACAGAAGAGGGCATCGTTATACGAATGTATTTAGACGATACAGAAAAAATTATATCCGCCTTTCCAATCTATTAAGGAGGACAAGTTATGAGTTTAAAATATACGATTCAAGAAGTGAAGTTGACCGGGTCTGGTAAGGAAAAAAGAAGAAAAGTAATTCGCTTTAATAATCCAGATCTTAGGCTGCTCGAAGAATTTTTAATGGTCGATGCTCCTTTACACGATTGGAGTATATTAAGGCGATTTGAAGAAGTGAATAGACAGGGGACATCCCTCGGTCCTTTTGTTGGAAATCGTACATCTACGATGATTGGTCCGGTTCAAACAAAGATTGAAGATTCCTTTGATTTTCCAGGTATGGACCCCCTTCCTTCGGTTAAGCTACCAACAGATATGTTATATGAGCTTATCCTTACTTGGCGTAGAAGCTTAGAGAACTAATCCGTGAGCTCATCGCTTGCACATATACCAGTACGGGTATACAATACATTTAGTAAGATTTTAAGGAAGGTGTTTATCATGTCAAGACCAACAGCGACAGTATATATAACCGATACGTGCCCTTATTGTACGATGATGGTTCGTCACCTACGTGAAAAGGATATCCAAGTAAGAACAGTAAATATCCAAAAAGACCAACGCGCAGCTCAACGATTAATGGCTACAACAGGACAATTAGGTGTGCCACAAACACAACTCAATGGTAAATGGATTCTTGGCTTTGATCCAAACGGTGTCGAGCAAGCATTAAAAGGCTAAGACTTCATCCAGGGTAAAGGTGGGTAAAGTGCTTCCGAGGATAGGAAGCTTTATCCACCTTTATTTTTTTGCCTCCATGAAAGAAAGTTTTTGCAAATTAGACAGAAAGGTTCGATAATAAAGATAAAAGAGTTGATGGAGGAAACCAAGTGAGAATTTATCATACTGCGGATTGGCATTTAGGAAAAATTGTCCATGGAAGTTCGATGTTAGAGGTACAGAGGGATTTTATAGAAAAATTTATTTTAGATATAAAAAAAGATCGCCCCGACGTCATCGTGATTGCTGGTGATATATACGATCGTGCCCATCCCCCAAAGGAAGCAGTAGAAGCCTTCGATTATTTTTTGGATGAAATCGTTAGAAAAGAAGAAATTCCCGTAATAGCAATAGCAGGAAACCACGATAGCCCAACCCGTTTACATTTTGCCAATAAGTTATTGTTTGAGAAACAGTTTTATATTTTTGGAAAATTAGAAGAGAGTCACCAACCGATAGTATTAGAAGATGCCTTCGGTGAAGTGCATTTTCATTTAGTCCCTTTTGTAGATCCAAGTACAGTACGAACCTTGTATAGTAATGACTCTATTCAGACCTATGATGAGGCAGTTTCTGCTATTGTAGAGAAAATAAAACAGCATATGGACCCTAACGCTCGTCATGTTTTCGTCGGGCATTTTTTTGTTACACCGGAAGGGGAGAAAGAAGAAAACACGAGCGATTCCGAGCGTCCTTTGTCTATTGGTGGAATAGAATATGTGAAGGCAAGTCACTTTTATGATTTTCATTATGTAGCCCTTGGTCATTTACACCGTGCCCATTTTGTTAAGGAAAAATGGATTCGATATAGTGGCTCTCCTTTAAAGTATTCTATCTCGGAAGAGCATCATAAAAAAGGATATTATATCGTCGATTTACAGAAGGACGGTAAGGTCGAAATAGAAGTAAAAGAGATCGCACCTCTACGGGATATGCGGACAGTAGAGGGAGAAATGGAAGAGATTTTACAAATGGAACCGAGCGATGATTATATTTTCGTTAAATTATTAGACAAGACACCAGTATTATCGCCGATGGAGAAGGTACGCTCAATTTTCCCCAATGCCCTTCATTTAGAACGTCCTTATACCTTCATATCTTCTATTACTGGCAAAGAAATCGAGAAGGAAAAGGAGAAAAAATCAGATCTAGAACTTTTCCAGGCCTTTTACAAGGAGGTAAAAGGATATCCGGCGGAGGAAGCCCAATGTAAAGTATTTCAAGAACTGTATGAGGACCTTTTAAAGGATAGAAGAGAAGGAGGAGAAGGGGCATGAAGTTATTACGTTTATCGATGACAGCCTTTGGGCCTTATAAAGATACCGAAGTTATTGATTTTACCCAATTAGGAGACCGGAAGTTGTTTGTTATTTCTGGGGATACTGGAGCGGGAAAGACAACGATTTTCGACGCGATTACCTTCGCCTTGTATGGAAGTGCTAGCGGTTCTGATCGGGAAAATGTTCAGATGTTAAGAAGTGATTTTGCTGATGATCAGGTACATACGGCGGTAGAACTACTTTTCCAAGTGCATCATCGACAATTTCGCGTCTTACGCCAATTAGGCCATGTAAAGGAAGGAAACAAGACGAAGACCGGTGAGCGTTACGAATTATATGAACTTGTCAATGGGGAAGAAATACCTGCTGTTGATCGACAGATAGTTACTGAAATTAATGCCAAAATCGAAGAGATCATCGGATTAACAGAAGACCAGTTTAAACAAATTGTCATGCTACCTCAAGGGGAGTTTCGGAAACTTTTGACCTCGGATACGGAAAATAAAGAGGAAATTTTACGGAGAATTTTCCGTACGGAACGGTATAAAGAAATGACTGAACGTTTACGCCTCCAACTCCAAGAACTAAAGGAAGAATACCTTAGCCAAAAGGAGTGGTTGACGAGCACGATAGAAAATCTTTCCCAAAACTTCCCTAGGCGGGAAGCAAGTCCTTTATTTGCAGAACTGGATAAAGAGCACCATCATATTGAAAGAATTTTACAGTTCCTCGAAGTTGAGAAAGAGGTTTATGAAGTTTCTATGGCAAAGGCAGAAAAAGATTATGAATCCTATGTTCGTCGTTATGAAGCCCAACAAAAAGAGATTACGTATCAAGAAATGATCAATGAACAATTTAAGCAATTGAAAGAAAGTAAGCAGAAACTAATAGATTTAGAAGGGGAAAGGGAAGCAGTCGAAGAGAAGAAAAAGAAAATTGCCCGTGCCCAGGAAGCAATTCATATTTTACCCTTCGAACAACAATTTATAGAGCAACTTAAGGATACTGAACAGTTAGAGAATAGCTTACAAGAAGAGCAAGCCCTTTTTCTCCATTTAACGGACAATTATAAGAAAGCGCAACAACTTTATGAGGAAGCGGTAATGCAAAAGCCTGAACGGGAAGCGCTCTTTGAACAATTACATACGTATGAGGGTTATGTGCCGACGGTCCAAAGTATACAAAAAGAAGAACTTGCTTTACAAGCGCTGGAGGAAAAAGTGAAGGAATTAGAAGTAGCGTGTAAACAAGCAAAAATAAAAATGGAACAAAAAGAAATGGAGTTGAAGGAAAGTCAACAGAAATACCGTGAGTATGCTGAACGTTTAAAAGACTTTTCTAACGTTAACAGATCCTTTCATACAGCCACGAGAAATTTTGAAAAGTGGCAAAGGTTGAAGGAAGAAGCCGAGAACTTTCATAAGTATAGACGGCGTTATCAATCGACGAAAGACGTTTTTGTTAAAGAGGAAGCTCGCTTCCATCAACTTGAGGAAAGGTGGCTCGCACAACAGGCAGCTGTCTTAGCGAGTAATTTAGAAGAAGGGGATGCTTGTCCAGTTTGTGGAAGCACCCACCATCCTGCAAAACAAAGGCCGGATTCAACTTTAGTAACAGAACACCAATTAGACGGAGCGAAGAAGGTCTACCTTTCGGCACAAACGACTTATTTACAAGCAAAGGCCCAGTATGAAAACCAAGAATCTGTCTTATTAAGTTTAAAAGAAGAGCTTGGAATTCAAGGTGAAATTACTTTACAAAAAGTAAAAGAAATCCTTTCCTCTCAGGAAGAAAACTTGCAAGAAAAGAAGAAACAATACGAAACTTTGCTCGAGGACTATGAAAAGATGCAAAACTTGAGGAAGGTAATAGAGGAAAAAGAACATTCTCTTTCCCAAATGGAAAACGATTGGAAAGCTTTAGAACGGAACTTTCAAGAAGCAAATCAACAACGAGTCGCAAAAAAAGCGACCTTTAATGAGAGAATTCGTACGATTCCAGAAGCCTATCGTGATTTATCTAAGTTAGAAGAGAACCTTCGTTATTTAAAGAAAAAAATAGCCCAGATCGATGCGAAAATCGAGGAAGCGGAACAGCGGTTACGCGATGCCGATACAGCCTATAAAAGGAAGGAAGTGTACTTAGATTCTTTAGAAAAACAATTAAAAAAGGCTAAAGAACGTTTGCAGACGAAGAAAGCAATCTTTCAAGAAAAGGTTCGTCAGGCGCACTTTGATACTATTGACGCTTACCGTGAAGCAAGACTCGATGACAATGTATTACAAACTTTGATCGCTGATGTAGAAAGCTACCAAGAATCTATAAGCAGGCTTAAACAAAAGGTCGATGATTTAGAAAGAAAATTAGAAAATAAACAGAGCATCGCCCTTGAAACAATGGAGGAAAAGCTACTACAATATAAAAGGGAATATGAAGCGGCCTTAGACCGAAAAAATACGTATCAACAATGGCAACGTCAGGCAATTCATTTCATCGAGCAAATAGAGGATTTATATGATAAAACAAGAAAGCTAGAAAAAGACTTAAGTATTGTTCAAGACGTTTATGAAGTTGTCAGTGGTCAGAATCCGAAAAGAATTTCTTTTGAGCGTTATTTGCAAATTGACTTTCTCGATCAAATTATCCTAGCAGCGAATGAACGGTTTCGACCATTAACCGATGGGCAATATGCTTTGGTACGTAGTGAACGAACGGAAGCCTATCGTCGTCAAAGTGGACTAATGATCGATGTCTACGATAGTTATACGGGCCAGCTTCGAGATGTGAAGACCTTATCAGGAGGAGAAAAGTTTCTCGCCTCCCTCTGTTTAGCCCTTGGTATGTCTGATATTATGCAAAGCTATCAAGGGAACATTCGTATTGATACGATGTTTATCGATGAAGGTTTCGGCTCTTTAGATGAAGAGTCCCGTCATAAATCGATCGATGCTTTAATAAAGATTCAAGAAAGCGGTCGGGTAATTGGTGTTATTTCCCACGTACAGGAGGTAAAACAGTTATTTCCGGCCCGTTTAGAAGTAAGAAAAACAAAAGAAGGTTATAGTAAGACGAAGTTCGTGTTAAAATGATTTTAATAAGAAAGAGAGAGGAAAAGTTAGAGTGGCTAGAATTTTAATTACGGATGATGCGATGTTTATGCGAATGCAATTGAAAGGTATTTTAACTAGCTTAGGTCATGAAGTCATAGGAGAAGCGGAGGATGGTTTAGAGGCCGTCGAAAAGAATAAAGAGTTACGTCCAGACATTATAACAATGGATATTACGATGCCAAATATGAATGGGACAGAAGCTGTAAGGGAAATTCGAAAAACGGATTCTAAAGTGAAAATTATTATGTGTTCCGCTATGGGACAACAAAGGATGGTAGTAGAGGCGATTGAAGCTGGTGCCCAAGATTTTATTGTTAAACCCTTTACTCCAGAGCGGATAAAAGAAGCCATCGACAACGTTTTATCCTTGTAATAAGATAAAGGACTTGGTATAAAGTTTGGAAGGATTGGTCATGACCAATCCTTCCTTTTTAATTTATTATCTAATAGAGCTTTTCAAAGGAATATTAAGTTCGATTGAGAACGTTGTATATTTTTTCTAGAGCCCAGTCGATTTCGTCCTTTGTAATAATTAATGGTGGTGCAAAGCGAATGACATGTTCGTGGGTTTCTTTACAGAGCAACCCTTCTTTCATAAGTGCTTCACAGTAAGGTCGGGCAGGTTCCTTTAATTCCATACCGATGAAAAGTCCCTTACCCCTAACCTCTTTAATAATCGGGTTGTTAATTTTCTTTAATTGTTCTTGTAAATATGCACCTAATTCAAGGGAACGGGTGGCTAAATCCTCTTCTTCCAATACTTCGAGGGCAGCGATAGATACCGCAGCAGCTAAGGGATTTCCGCCAAAGGTTGAACCGTGAGAACCAGGGTTAAAGACACCGAGAATCTCTTCATTGGCTAGAACACAGGATATAGGAAATACCCCGCCTCCGAGGGCTTTTCCTAAAATAATAACGTCTGGTTCTACCCCCTCCCAGTCCGAAGCTAGTCTTTTTCCGCTCCTACCTAATCCGGCTTGAATTTCGTCAGCAATAAAAAGTACATTCTCTTTCTTACAGACTTCATAGGCTTCTTTTAAATAACCTTCGGGTGGAACGATGATTCCGGCCTCTCCTTGGATAGGCTCAAGGAGGAAAGCAGCAGTATTTTCTGTAATTGCCTCCCGTAAGGCTTCTATGTCACCGTAGGGAATGACCTTAATGCCTGGGAGTAAGGGTTCAAAGCCTCTTTGGTATTCCTTTTCAGAAGAAAGGGAAACAGCGGCCATCGTCCGACCGTGGAAGTTTCCTTCACAAGCAATGATCTCAGCCTTTCCAGGTTCAACTCCTTTTACGTCGTAAGCCCAGCGCCGAGCAGCTTTAATAGCTGTTTCAACCGCTTCAGCCCCTGTATTCATTGGTAAAACCATATCCTTATTCATTAGTTGACAGATCTTTTCGTACCATGGTCCGAGCTGGTCATTATGGAAGGCACGGGAGGTAAGGGTCACCTTGTCTGCCTGTTTCTTTAAAGCATCGATAATTTTAGGATGGCGATGCCCTTGATTTACGGCCGAGTAGGCACTGAGAAAGTCCATATAACGATTTCCTTCCGGATCCTTCACCCATACCCCTTCTGCCTCTTGAATGACAACAGGTAAGGGGAGGTAATTCCGTGCACCGTAGGTTTCTGTTTGTTGTATGATCGTTTGACTACTGTCTTGCATAAGATCCCTCCGTTCTATTCTTATTATAACATTACTAAAATAGTCAAAGGATGTCTATATTAGTTAATGGTTTAGTTAATATTGTTATGTTATAATGATTATTGTTTAAGAGAATCACTAAAAAGAGGAGAGGAGTTATAGAATTGGCACATTTACATATAACTGGATGGGTGATTGCGGTTATCCTAGTTTTTGTTGTAAGCAACCTTTATAAAAAAGGAAAGGAAAAATCAGGTAAAATCTGGCATATGATTTTACGCCTGATTTACTTAGTCATCCTGTTTTCAGGTATTTCATTGTTCTTTGCTTACAATGAAAAGCCGGGTTTACTGTTCCTTAAAGTTCTCGTAGGTCTTTGGGTGATTACTGCTATGGAAATGGTGACGATCAAAACAAACAAAAAGTTACCTACCAAGTCTTGGTGGATTCAGTTTGTTATCGCCTTAGTGCTCGCTTTAATTTTAGGTTTTGGCATGTTACCCTTAGGGGTTTTACCTTAATTAGTAAAAGAATGAATAAAAAAAGAATGAAGCTTACCCTTATTTAGCTAACCTATTATCGGCTTACTAAATATTGTGGTAAGCTTTTCTTTAAAAGAATTTTTTCTAGGAGTTGTATAAAATGAAAAGACGATTCCTGCTGTTCTTTTTTCTTTTTACCTTATTATTGATAACGCTTACAAAAGAAGTTTATGCAGAGCTATCCAAAGGAGATGCTTCCATCAAACAGGAAGTAATTTACGATTTATTAGTAGATCGCTACCATAATTTAGACCGAAAAGGTGAGGAAGAAGTAGATATAAACGATCCTTTTCATTATCATGGGGGAGATTTTAAAGGAATTACAGCTCAATTAGAAGAGATAAAGCACAATGGCTTTACTGTTCTTTCCTTATCTTCGGTTTTTGCCAATGCTTCGGAAGGTTATCACGGTTATTGGATAGAAGACTTTTACAAGATTGAGGAACAATTCGGTGGTCTTGAGGACTTGAAGGAGTTAATAGAAACCGCTCATGAAAAGGACTTGAAGGTCATATTAGAATTTGTTCCGAACTATGTGTCCGTCTCAAGTCCTTTAGTTGCGGAAAAGTTAGAGAAGGATTGGTTTACAGAAGTAAAGGCAGAGCCGACTAAGGCTACAAGCTGGTTAGATCAAGTACTACAATTTAACCATCAAAAGGAAGAGGTAAGGGAGTATTTACTCGATGTCGCTCTTTATTGGATCGAAACTTTATCTATCGATGGATATAAAATACACGCGGCCGATCAAGCCGATGAGGCTTTTATTAAGGAATTAACAGAAAGGATTAAAAAGGTTTATCCAGACTTTTATATACTAGTTACTTCCTTGCAGGGAGCTTCTTTAGAAAAGTTTTGCCAAACGGAGACGATCGATGCAATTGAAGATGAGGGATTACGAAAGGAATTAGTTGCTGTATTTAGTCAAGCAGATGTTCCGGTGAGTCGATTTACGGATTATATGAAAAAATTTTCCTGTGATAAGTTTTTGTTAAAGGTCGATGATCGCCAAAGCCCCCGTTTTTCTCAACGAGTTGCCGAAGAGGGGAGAAACCATTTAACAACTTGGAAATTAGCTTTATCGATGCTTTACTTTTCTCCCGGAATTCCGTTAATCTATCAAGGTTCCGAGGTTCCGATGTATGGTGCTAGTTATCCAGAGAGTGAACAATTAGTCGATCTAATTCGAAAGGATCCAGATCTTGTACAAGTGTTTCAACGGGTTGGGGCAGCTAAGGAGGCCTTTCCCGCCCTATCCTATGGGAGTTGGGAAGAAATCGCCGTAGAGGGAGCGTTTAGTATCTTTAAACGGGAATGGCAAGGGGAGACAGTGTATGTAGCGGTTAATAATGGTAGTGAGTCCCATTATGTTGCTTTAGAAAATATCGAAGCAGGTCAACAACTCCGAGGACTATTTTATGACGATACGGTCCGCGCCGACGCTGAAGGGAAGTTTTATATCGGTTTGGATCGGGAAACCGCTGATATATTTGTACTAGAAGAAGACGAGGGCATTCATTGGGGATTCATTCTACTTCTTAGCCTTATTATGCTAGGCTTTTTAGCGGGTCTATTTTATTTGTCCCTTAGAGAACGAAAACGGAAAAGTTTATCATAGTTGGCTTAAAAGAAAAAGGTGGCCAGATGCCACCAAGAAATTAATCAAACCCATGTTTTTTAAATACTTCTAATATTTGATCGTTGATATCGTCCCATTCAACATCGAAAAACTTCGTTACGGTAATAAAATTTTGATAACCGAAGACGTTATCGATGCCGTTAATTTCCATTAAATCATTTAAAATTTCATATTCACTTACGTCACCAGGTAAGACAGAGATACTATCTGTCCCTTCAAAAATTATTTTATTCGTTGTGTATTTCATCGCATTTGGGTTTGGTGTTGCTTCTGGACGTACCGACATATTATCCCTCCATCAGATAATGAAACTGTAATGATTCCTACTTAAATGTACCATATTTCTATGTAAAAAACCATTGTACACCTTCGTAGCAGTAGGAATTAGTAAGTATAAAGATAGGAGATTGGAAGATTTTAGCGGAAAGGGCGGAAAAGAGAGGGAAGGTCCTCGCCCTAGCTTTTTAGGACGAGGTCGGTGACGAGTAAAGCAACTATACTTGTAATCGTCTTTTAAATTGTTGCAATCTTTCTTTTTCCTCTTTTGAACTAATAGCTAAGGATGCATGGAAGGCTTTTTTGACGATGGTGAGCTCCCAATCCTCTCGGTCGGAGCTCTCTTTGTTCGGTTGCGTCATTTAAAAACCTCCGATGGTATGGTTCTTTGTTTCCTTTTCTTTACGTAGGCTATCCTGTTCTAGAGAGTTGAGCGCTGGAGTATGTTCGACACTTTTTTCGCTTTGTTCGCCCTTCTTTTCTCGATGGTTCATTGCTTTTTTTCGCTCTTCGTATTCCTTCATGCTAATCCTCCTTTGTTAACGATAAAAGGTGAGGGATTCACCCTCACCTTTACTATTTCCTAGAACGATTGCTTTATTCAGTTAATTATTTTGAATCCTATTTGAGCGATAGTTGGAAATAATCTGCTAAAAAGTGGGCGACGCCGTCTTCCTCATTTGACTTTGTAATTTGATCGGCGACATTTTTTGCTTCATCTACTGCGTTATCCATAGCGACACCGATACCAGCATATTCTAGCATATGTAGGTCATTTCGTTCGTCACCGAAGGCAATGATACGGTTTCTAGGCACACCATAATAATCGGCTACCTTTTTTAAAGCGATTGCCTTATTCATGCTTTTGTTCATTATTTCGATAATATGGAAGGGAGAACCCCAATTGCGATGGTCGATGGTTTCAGCATGGGTATCATTTAAATAACGCGTCAATTGATCTAATTTTTCATATTGTGGATAGACAAGCATTAATGTAGGTTCTTCTATCAGTTTGTCTTTTAAAGAACCAATTTCAATTTTTCCTTTTTCTTTATGACCTGACTCATAGAAATCGATAATATGTTGATCGAAGCGCTCGACGATAACATGGTCATATACAGCGGCGAGTAAGTTTTCGGCTTCGAGGCTAAAACTAATTTCAATAATGTCTTTAGCTGTATTCATATCTAGGGGTACATGGTAACTCCCCCAGTTAGGATCTTTCGGATGGTGGATGAAGGCACCGTTGGAATTGATGAGGGGAGTATTCAAATTGAGTTCATTATAATATAGAATACTCATACGGTTTGAGCGTCCGGTTGCAATGACGACATAATGTCCTGCCTCAATCAATTGTTGTATGACAAGCTTTGAATAAGCTGAAATTTGTTGGCGTTGATTTAACAATGTCCCGTCTAGGTCGATAGCAATTAAGTAGCGTTGAACCAATAAAATCACCTCGTTCTTGTTAGTTTAACAAATTAATAAACACTTCTCCACCAAAAGCCTGTTGCAAATTTTTATTTTCTTTATGATAATAAAGGGTAAAAATAGAGAAAAGGACGATGTTGCATGATTACGATTGAACGATTGGAAATAGCTAATATTCCAGTGTTATCTGTCGTAAAGGCTTCAGAACGAACTAGCGCTTTACCGACCGTTTTCTACTATCACGGCTTTAATGGTGAAAAGGAAAGCAGTCTCACTTTAGCTTATAAAATGGCTGAAAAGGGATTGCGGGTTATTTTACCTGATGCTCCTTTACATGGGGAACGGGCGAAGTCGACTTCACCAATTGAACATGGAGTTGTTTTTTGGGAAATTGTTACCGGAGCAATTCAGGAGATCGATAAGATTTATAATAAGGTTCAAGCGGAGGGGCTTATACTAGAAGATCGCGTAGGCTTTGCTGGAACGAGCATGGGCGGGATGATTACCTACGCTGCTCTAACAACCTATGATTGGATAAAAGCAGCTGGGGTTTTAATGGGAACGCCTTATCTGAGCCAGCGGGCTAAGCGAACGATGGAGCAGGCTGGAGAATTGGATCGCCAATGTTTAGAAAAGGTCGAAGCCCTTGATTTGACGAAGAATCTTGAACGACTGAATGAGCGTCCGTTATTTATTTGGCATGGTGAAAAGGATCAAATCGTTCCTGTTGAGGATAGCAGAAGGTTTTACCAAGAGCTTCAACCGGAATATAATCCGGAGAATTTAGTGTTTATCGAGGAGAAGGAGCGTATTCATCAGATTTCTAAACTTTCGATTAGAAAAACTGCCGAATGGTTTGCTAGCAAGTTATAAAGATTTAAAAATGAAAGAAAATATGTTTAAATAATAGTAAGGATGAGAGAAGGAGGTTAAATGATATGGATGAAATGTTGAAGGAAAATATTTTAGGCGCAATTGAAAACGTAATAGATCCAGAATTAGGAATAGATATAGTAAACCTCGGTTTAGTTTATGATATTGATTTAGATGAAAACGGACTATGTACGGTTACGATGACCTTAACTTCTATGGGTTGTCCTCTTGCCGGTCATATCGAAGCAGATATTAAACGGGTTTTAGCCGATATTCCTGAAGTAAAAGAAACTAAAGTGAATATCGTTTGGGATCCACCTTGGGGTAAGGAACGGATGTCCCGCTATGCAAAAATCGCCCTAGGTATCCCTGACTAAGAGGGAGACTTTGATTAATGGGAGTTTCCGTAAAGGGGCTTCCTTCGAATATGTTCGCTTAAAGATAGAAAGAGGCTGGGACAAAACTCAGCCCATAAAAAAATGAAGCTC
>CALJVC010000104.1 GCA_937974845.1 uncultured Pseudogracilibacillus sp.
TATATATCTATTCGAGGTGGGATGATGACTTGCAAAAAAAAAAGAGGTATCCTTTGAATGGATACCCTGTTTCATATCGTTTATTTAAACATATCCTTACTTCGTTTCGTCCTTATTGGCCGATTCGTTACGGGCTTGGATTTTTTTTAAGTCTAAGATTCGTTGCTCGTCCTCTTTAAAATACTCAACTAAATCGGTAATCCGATCGATAGCATTCCAACTAAGATGATGTTCTATACCTTCTACATCATCGTAAATAAGCTCTTCATCGACTCCGATAATTTCTAAAAATTCTTCTAATAAGTCGTGACGGTCCACTAGTCGCTTTCCGACCTTTTTGCCTTTATCCGTTAAGATAAATCCACGATATTTTTCATAATGAACGAAATTTTCTTTATCTAGTTTCTGAATCATTTTCGTCACGGTGGACGGATGAACAAGCAAGGCCTCGGCTAAATCCGTCACCCGGGCATAGCCCTTCGTCGATATTAAAGAATAAATTTGTTCAATATAATCTTCCATCGTTGGTGTTGGCAAAGAGTTTACCCCTCTTCATTAAGTAGTTCAACTTTGTTTCTCATCTTATCATACCGTGTTCATGCCAATTATACAAGGAAAGCTACAAGAAAAGCATCTTTGTTGAAGGAAGGAAAAAATGTTGCTCCCTACTCCTTCTTATATAGTTTCCTATGAACATCTTTCACCGTTTCTACAAAGGCTTTTAAAGCCGGTGGAATATGAGGATCATTACGGTAAATAAAAACGGTCGTTATTTTACTATATTTCTCTGGTAAAGGATAACAATCAATCAATCCTTTTGCTTCATAATCTTTGATTGCAGCATAGGGAACGTAGGCAATTCCTAATCCAGAAATAACAGAGCCTAAAGTCGTCTCTAAAGTACCTAGCTCCATAACCTTGGTCGGAACAATTCGATGGTCATATAAATATTCATCCAATTTAGCTCGATAGCCGCAACCATCACTAAAACGAATAATTGGCAATTGCATAATATCTTCAAAGGAACGGTTTTTCTTTCCGCTAATAATGACTAAGTTTTCATAAAAGACATCGACTTGATGTAAAGAGGGATCCTTAGCAATCGCCTCCTTTGTGACAAAGGCACCATCTAACTCATACTGTAACACCTTATCCTTCAGTTCCGCCGTTACACCTGTCGATAAGGTAAGGTCTACATCCGGATAACGTTGGGCATATTGAGATAAAATAAGAGGGAGCTGAATGACCGTTTCGACAGAAGCAATATTTAATTTTCCAACAGGGTTACTTTCGTTCTTTGCTAGCGCCTTCATTTCATTAGCAAGGGATAGTATTTGCTGGGCATAGGGTAATAACTGCATTCCTTCTTTCGTTAAAGTCACCCCTCGTTGATGACGATGAAATAACGGGGTCGCTAATAGTTCTTCTAGCTTTTGAATTCGCGATGTAATGTTTGATTGAACATAGTTTAAGCGTTGAGCTGCTTTACTAAAGCTACCTTCTTGCGCAACGGTTTGAAATATGTATAAGTCTTTAATATTCATCCCTATCTCCTTATCACTTTTAATGATAACTGTTATCTTTTAAATTCATTTTACATGATACGACATCTATAGTTAAATGATATACAGAGAAATTTTCAGAAGATTGGAGACATAGAAGTATGAGGAACTCTATTTTTATCGGCGCATTGCTAGCGGCGATTGCAAGCATTTCTTGGGGAGCGATGTTTCCTGTCGCCAACCATGCCTTTCAATATATCAGCCCCTTTTACTTTACGTTAATTCGTTACATACCAGTGGCCATCATTTTAATTATTTTACTTTATTTTATCGAGGGAAAAGAAGCCTTTAAATTAGAAGGTAAAGGGGTACAACTATGGTTTTACGGTACGATGGGATTTACAATTTACAACTTGTTTATTTTCTGGGGACAGGATCTACTCGGTGATCCCGGTGTACTCTTGGCTTCGATTATGGAAGGGTTAGCTCCGATTATATCGATTCTCATCGTATGGATCATTACTAAACAACGCCCTTACCTCTTTACAATTGCAACGATTATCATGGCCTTTATCGGAGTTTTTATCGTTGTTACTAATGGGGATGTATCTTTGTTATTCGGGTCAAAACGTTTTATTCCTTTACTTATTTTGTTTTTAGCAGCAGCCGGTTGGGCTCTATATACCTTTGGTGGTTCTCAATTTGATGGTTGGTCTGTTTTACGCTATTCTGCCTTAAGTTGTTTATATGGAACTGGAACGGCAACCCTTGTCGTCTTAATCTTTACCGGTTTAAAAATGATTGAAGTACCAACCTTAGCGGAAGTTTATGCGGTTCGTTACAATATGTTATTTATGATTTTCCTCCCAGGTCTATTCGCCCTTTTATTTTGGAACAAGGCTGTCGTTATGCTAAAACCGATTAATGCTATTTTATTTATTAATTTAGCACCAGTTACGACCGTCGTCATTCGTCTTATTCAAGGTCATTCTATCTCTGTTTATGAATATACTGGGGTTTTTCTCGTCGTTCTCGCTATCGTATTAAACAACATGTACCAACGATATATTATGAAAAAAGAAGAAGAGAAACTGAAGCAAAAGGAACAATTGGCTTAAGATAAACCATCAAAAAAACGCCTAGGTTAATATTGACCTAGGCGTTTTATTTTCTTTATAAACCGCATTTTAATTGGGCGCCACAACTTGTACATGTATTACAGCCACCGACTTCCGCCACGTGCCCACTCCGACAAACCGGACAACGGTCACCGACTTCTGATCCGATCGTAACATTCGTATGTTCTAATTCCTGAATCGTATCCATCAAGACGACCTTGGGCTGTTTATCTAAACCAAGCTCTTCATCGAAATCATCTTCAAAGCTTAACTGTTCTGCCTTTAAGGTAAGTACCTGGGAGTCACGGCTACCATCAACATAGACCGTACCACCCTTCGCACCACCTTTATATAAACGGCGGTAGACCTTTTCTACTTGTTCGACGGTATAGCCTCTTGGAGCATTTACCGTCTTCGAAATAGAACTATCTACCCAACGTTGGATAACACATTGGGTATCTGCGTGCTCTTCTGGAGATAACTCCATCGCTGTGACGAACCAATCTGGTAAATGATCCTCATCAACTTCTGGATGTTCTTGTAAATACTCTTCGAGAATTTTTGCATTAACTTCAATAAATTTACCAAGTCGACCACTGCGGTAATAAGAGAAAGAGAAGTAAGGTTCTAAACCTGTACTTACACCGACCATCGTTCCTGTAGAACCTGTCGGGGCAACGGTGAGTAAGTGAGAATTTCGGATACCATACTTAAGGATGTCTTGACGAATATCCTCTGGCATACCCTTCATATAACCAGTATTAATAAAAGCTTCCCGTAAACGTTGGGTTTCTTCCTCTGTATCTCCTACTAAGAAAGGGAAACTACCTTTCTCTTTTGCTAATTCGATCGAAGTACGATATGCCGTCGTAGCAATCGTTTTAAATATTTCATCGACTAATTTATTTCCTTCTTCCGAACCATAACGAGTTTCCGTATAAATTAATAGATCGTGTAACCCCATTACTCCAAGACCTATTCTTCTTTCGCCGAGGGCTTGGGTTTTATTTTCAGGTAAAAAGTACGGCGTCGCATCGATGACATTGTCCTGCATTCGTACACCCACGCGTACTGTTTCTTTTAGCTTCTCATAATCAACTTTCTTATTCTCTCTATCCGCCATATTAGCTAAGTTAATAGCTGCTAAATTACATACAGAATAAGGAGCTAAAGGTTGTTCTCCACAAGGGTTCGTTGCGACAACCTTTTGTCCATAAGCTTTCGCATTAGTCATATCGTTCGCATTATCGATAAAGAAAATACCTGGTTCTGCTGAATACGTAGCACAAATATTAATTAAGTTCCAAAGCTCTCTTGCCCGAATCGTCCGATAGGTTCGCACGCGATAGCCCATCTTCTCCCACTCTCGGACATCCCCTACTTTGTGCCATTTTTCATTATAAATTTTCATTTCTTCTTCCGTATAGTTTTCAACATCCGGGAAACGTAAGGCGAACTCTTCATCCTTTTCTACTGCCTCCATAAACTCCTTCGTTAAAGTAACCGAAATATTTGCTCCGGTTAAAAAGTCTGGATTATGAACAGAATACGTTCCACCTTCACGAAGCTTCTCTTCCGCCTCTCGCATAGCTGCTGGCGTAAAGCCTCCCATTCCCGGCATATGCTTATAGTTTACGATACCTTGATAAAGATCTTGTTCAGTTTCAGATAGAGGTTCGAATTTTAATTTTTCTTTAGCTAAGGTTCGAATTTGTTCATCGTTCGTATTTTCGATTAAATAACGTAAAATACGTGGGTTCTGCATTTTAGAAATGATAAACTCAATAATATCCGGATGCCAGTCCGCTAGCATAATCATTTGGGCTCCTCGACGACTTCCTCCTTGTTCTACCAAATGAGTCAGCTTAGCAATGTCGTCTAGCCAAGAAACCGAACCCGATGACTTCCCATTCACTCCCCTTGCCAGCGTATTGCGAGGGCGTAAGGTCGAACCATTCGTTCCTACTCCACCGCCTCGAGACATGATCTCCATCACTTGTTTACGGTGTTCCGATATACCTCCCCGTGAATCTTTAACAAAAGGCATGACATAACAATTAAAGTAGGTTACCTCTGTGCCAGAACCCGCTCCATAGAGAACTCTTCCTGCTGGTACGAAGTTTAGGGAAGAAAGTTGTTCAGCAAACTTTTTAAAGGACTCTTTTCTTTTTTCTTCTGTCTCCTCTACTGCTGCTAAACCTTTTGCATTTCGTAATGCGATTTGTTCATAAAAAATCTCTAACGGTTTATCGATGACATCTAAATCCCGTTTGATTATTCCTGTTTTAGCTTCTTCTTCATCTTCTAAGACCGAACGGAACTCCTCTGCAATGAGTACCTCTGCTTGATTTTGCTCACGGTCAATCGATTGAATAAATCCGTATCCTCGAGCTGGAAAGCGTGGGTCTTGTTTTATCGTTAAAACAACAAAATCGCCCTTTTTTAACGTCTTTTTCTCTGTATCTTTAAACGCATAGCGATCTAACATAACTAAACGTGAAACACCTTCATGCCTAATATGCATGTCCGGCGTAATTGGATGAACTTGTGGAAATTGGGCAATATCCTTATTCAATGATTCGATATCAATTGACATTTCTCTTTCTAACGTCATCGACATGACTTATCGCTCCCTTATTTCAAAAATTATATTATGTACTTGAGCTATTAATAATGTACACAATTCTACAGATAAAATCAATATCTTGATAAAAATTTCACAGAAAAACTATATATAGTTTCGTACATTCAAAGACAAAAAGCAAAACTTACGAAAACAAGGGAAACAACTTTAGATAAAAAATCACAACGTCACCTATTATAACAAACAAAATAAAAAATGAAATGTTTATTCATTTGTAAATTAGAACATTTAAACCTATAATGAGAATTGCGGAGAAAGTTCATTAAAGATATTGGGGGATTATAATCATGAACGGATGGTACATACTACTAATCCTAGTACTCGCCTTTATTGCCTACTATTTATTCATCTATTTTCGTCAACGAAAGTTTTTAACCTTTCTTACTCAAGATGAATTTATCGAAGGGTATCGTAAGGCTCAATTAATCGACGTTCGGGAACCGGACGAGTTCGAAAAAGGACATATCCGAGGTGCGCGGAATATACCTTTTACACAATTTAAACAATCTTTAGCAGCCATTCGACCAGATAAGCCAGTTTACTTATATTGTCAAAACATGAGTCGGGCAGTTCGAGCAGCCCATATTTTACACAAACATAATTATGAAGATATTAACGTCCTACAAGGCGGTTTTAAAAAATGGACAGGAAAAATTAACACAAAAACTAGGTTACAAAGATATTAATTTGTAACCTAGTTTTTTTATGTATCTTTTTCAACAACTTGAACAATCTATAAACTAAGTACAAACTCTTTTATATGAGGGTGACCCGAACGATGATTAAATATATAGGAGATCAAACCTTTAGCCAATCATTAAACCAAGCTTTAGAACAACAAAAAGATTTAACGAACTGGCCCTTATTTTCCTTACTTTATAAATATAAAAAAGAAACGGCGATACAAAGCTTTACGACTTTGCGTGCCCTCGATTACTTACCCCATGTAAAATTTTTACCCCATCAAGTAAAAGCTGCAGAACGGGTGATTCACGACATGCATGGACGGGCAATCTTAGCAGACGAAGTTGGTCTAGGAAAAACAATTCAAGCAGGTTTAATTTTAAAAGAATACTTGTTACGTCGCCTAGTTAAGCGTGCTCTAATTCTCGTTCCCTCCTCCCTTATTAACCAATGGGTAAAAGAACTATACGAAAAGTTTTATATCCAAGTTACTCCCTATCGAAAAAATTATCGCTGGGAAGACCAAGCCCTTATGATTGCATCGATCGATTTAGCTAAACGTTCTCCCCATAAAGAAGAAATTTTAAAGCTCGATTATGACTTGCTCATTGTTGACGAAGCCCATCGCTTAAAAAATAAGGAAACCCTTAATCACCGCTTTATTCGTTCGATTAAGAAAAAATATTGTCTACTACTTACGGCTACACCAATACAAAATGATATTATGGAATTATTTAATCTCGTATCTATTATTAAACCAGGTTTGTTAGGGGATTATGACAGCTTTAAGAAAAACTATGTAAAAAAGAACATTTCCGAAAAAGTAATCCAACAGTTAATTCAACGAGTGATGATTCGAAATCGTCGAAAAGACACTGTTGTCGATACTGTAGAAAGAAAGATCGAAACCCTTTGGCTATCATTTTCTGAAGAGGAACAACGCTGCTATGATGCATTAGCACAAACCTTACAAAAAACGCCGGCCCTATCCTCTATGGTTTATTTAAAAGAACTCTGCTCCTCGAGAGAAGCTTGCTACCTTTCCTTACAAAAATCTAATAACAAAGCCTTGCAGGAAAAATTACCACAGCTCCTATCGAAAATTGAAGCCCTACCCCATCATCAAAAGGCGATTAAACTCGTGGAAAAAATTAAAGAAATTGGTTCAGAAAAAATTATCGTCTTTACCCAATATCGTGCAACACAATATTATTTACAATGGTTTTTACAGACCCACAATATACCGGCTCTATCTTTTTATGGTGGTTTAAAGCGGGGGCGTAAAGAATGGATTACCCAATTATTTAAAGACCATTATCAGGTACTTATCGCAACGGAAGCTGGGGGCGAAGGAATCAATCTACAGTTTTGTCACCATATGATCAATTACGATCTTCCTTGGAACCCTATGCAGATTGAACAAAGAATCGGGCGAATTCATCGGTATGGTCAAAAAAAAGATGTAAAGATCTATAATTTTGCAATTAAAAATACTATCGAAGAACAAATCGTTAAGCTACTATATGAAAAAATCGATATTTTCGAAAAGGTAATCGGTAAGTTGGATGATATTTTAGAAAGACTTCAAATTAAAAGTATCGACCAAGAAATGGCAGAAATATTTAACAACTCCTCCTCAATTGGCGAAGCAAAGGTAAAAGTCAGCCATTTTTTAGAAGTAATCGAAAACCTAGCTGAAAACAAAGGAGTGTAAGGATGGAAAGAAGCTTATGTGTAGATGATTTTTTATACACTTTTTTTAGCGAGCAACAATGTAAGGTTCGAAGGCGAAAGGATAAAGTTTTAGAAGTCACTTTAACGGAAGAATTAGATCAAGCTATTATGAACCGACCTTTTTATTGGCAATATATCAAAGCGATGAAGCAAGAAGGTGTACCAATGACCCTCCGCTTCTATACCGATCTTGATAGCAATCAAACCGATGCAGAATGGATTCATTTTGCTACACCACGAATGAACGATATATGCGATCAGTTAGAAAGGTCTGGACGTTATCTCCAAGCCTTTCAACAGCTTGACGTTAAGCAACAAACTGCTTTACATCCTTGGTTAATCCTTAATATACAAGTTACCTTTCAGGGAAAACAAGTGAGGGAAGAAATCCACTCTTTAGGCTTAAATTTAATCAATGGACAAATAGTGACCGAGATGATGGAAAACCTAGCCCCCTTAACATTCCATCAAGTTATTTCACCACATTGTTTTATCATTAGCCCATTAATTAAAATACCAAGCGCCTATAAGCGACTAGAAAATTTTTTAATGGCTCATATTAAGCGGCAAGACGAAAGTTGGGCCTTAGAAAGTCTCCGTTCACTAAAGGAGGAACTACTACTTATGTCGCACTTCGACTACGACGGTCAACATAGACAGGAAATGCTTAAGGAAATCACCCTTGCCTACGAACGTTACTATCCTCAAATCACTTGGGAAGTGATGAATGGGGGAATTCTTTATTTAGAACCAGAAGCATTAAAAAAAACGGATTAAATCACGTTGATTTAATCCGTTTTCTTTTTCTATGTACTCAGCTAATTTACTTTCATAGAAGGAAAAGTAAAAACTCCTGCTCATGGAATATAAGCAGGGAGTTGACAGTCTAATGACCGAAACCTGGTACCATAATAAACTCTGTATACCAAGTAAAACCAATCATAAATACTGTTAAGTATGCTCCAAATAAGTACATATACGTACGCTCTGACAGTTTTAAATAACTAATTGCAAGGAAAAATGCTGTTTGAACAAGGAATAAAATGGCTGGTACATACATTTCACCCGCATAGAACATGACTGCGAAAGCTCCTGTCCAAAAGGCAACCACACGAAACATACGATCCATGCTTTTTCCCCTCCTTTGACGTTTACCTTATACAAAGTTAATTATAGACTACCGGTAATATATTGTAAAGTAATCTTCATAGAAATTATCCTCTGAACGTCGTTTGTTTAAAATTGTTAACAAATCAACTCCATCTATAGTATGCACCGACGGTTAGGAATCATACAGTAGTTACTAGGTTTTTGCCTCTACAATTACTTCCATCTGAAAAGCTTCGTCCCCTTCCGTTAACACTTCTATATACAACCGATAGATCTGTTCTTTTTCCCTCTTATAATGAACGGAAGTCTTCCCTTGCGGAAAATGATAGCGCAATCGGCCTTCCTTTGCAATCTCTCCTTTATTTAATCTTTCTTTTACATCTACAGTAGACATTTGTACCATCGTTTCTGCCTTTATTTGCTCTAACAAACGTGCACTTACTTTCAGTTCATTCTGATAGATGGCTACTGTTGTCAATACACTCGAAGAGACAAGTACAAAAACGAATAAAACAAAAGGTAGGAAAAAACCTGCTTCACTCTTACGGTACATAAAGAACCCTTTCATAACTTTCCCCCGATAATAAAGTGAGGCGAACTTTTATTCCTTGAGGATGTTCTTGAACTAAGAAAGTATCGATATCCTGTTGATATACTTCATGGCCCTGTCCCTTTACTCGTCGGCGCAGGATGGTTTCATACTGTTCTAGTTGTACTTTCTCCTCTTCCTTAACGTAAAAAAGCTGCGTTGGAGAAAAAGCAAATTCTTCCGCTTGGTAAAGTTCATTTTGCAAAATAAAAAACAGTTGATAAACCGAAAGGCTTTCCTGTGCTGGAACGGTTGTTATTTTAGAAATAAGCAACATACAAAGCGGAAGAAAAGCAGTAATCAACAACAAACGAAAGCTTGCGCTTACTAAAGTGAAACCATGTTCACTCCTTCCTCCTTTGATATAAGCAGAATCGTTCCCTATCACCTTTTTCATTCGTCCAAAATACACACCCCTTCACAAAAGGTTCTTTCATATCTACAGTAAAGATCATAGTTGTACCATCTCCTTCTTTTTTATAAATAGGAAACTGATTCGAGTCTTGATATACCACTTCAGAGAGTTTGTTATATAGAGATTGAGCATGGTCTAACTTAGCTTGTAAGTCCTTCTTATCCTGTAAAATCTTTGTATATAGAGGAATCAACACTAAAGCAAGTACTAAGACTGCTTGCACACTGAGTAAAGTTTCAATCCAAACAAACCCCTTATTCCTCCACATAAAAACGCCCTTTCCCAAAAGGGAAAATAACTCGATACAATTTCCCTTCGGCTCTATATCGATAAGTATAGGGTTGAAGGACCGAGCCCGTTGCCGAATACACAATCCGGTAGGAAGGATTATCTAAGGATAAAGGCTCTGGTAAAGAACGATGATAACCATACTCCTCTAAATCAACGTAATATCTCTTAGGATAAAGCAGTATTTTCCCTTGATGGTCGGAATACAAATTATAACTTTGAACAAGTAAATTATCGCTAGCAAAAAGCTGAAAGAAATTTCTTTGCTCCTGACTGCGAAGGGTATCCGAAAGTTTTGGCAAGATAAAAAAAGCAAGCGACAAGGTAATCATTAATACGACTAATAGTTCAACCAATGTAAAGCCATCCTGTTTATTCATAATATACTTCTCCGTTCCCACGCAATTTAATCGTTTTTCCATTTCCACACGTTAAATGTTTATCTTCTATATATTTATGGGCTAGTAAGGTTTGTAAGCTACTCGGTTTCTTTTTGTGATCTAACTCATAGGCTACGACCTGGCTTTGGACAAGTTCTACCTGGGCTTCGCAACCCTTAGCATGAATGTTGGAAGAGCGTTTCGCGATATTTGGAACAATTAGTAAAATTAAAAGCGAAATAATTAATAGGACTATCAACATTTCCACTAAAGTAAAGGCTTTTTCTTGACACACATTTCTTCCTCCTTTAAATAGCATCGATTAATTGAAACATGGGCCACAATATAGATAAATAAATAATGATAATAAAGGAGCCGATGGCAATATAGGCGATTGGCTGTAAATAAATTAAAGCCCGAGTAATCCTTTCCTGCATATATTCCTGTACAAATTCAGCATAGGTTTGCAAGTCCTTTTCTAAATATTCAATGTGGTTATGCCGCTGAAAAAGACTGGCTAATTGTCCGTCAATAAAAGTTAAATGATAAAGTAGATCATCGAGGTAAAACCCCTTTTTCACATGGGTTAGAATCCAATCAGCATAATACTGTACAATGGGCAAAGCATCTTGTTCCTTTAAATGTTCCAATATTTGATTGATCGAAAGCCCTGCCCGTAAAAACAAACTGACATGGCTAGCAAAATAAAAGGAAGTTTGTAAGCGTAAATACGAACGATATAAAGGAATGCGAGAGTAAATTTGTAGTTGAACGGGAATGGATAATCTTTTTTCATAATACTTCCATAAAAACACAGCTAAAACGATGAATAAAATTCCACCAAAAAAGAGGTAAATACCGGTTCGGTAAAGCAGAAAAGTCACTTTTACTGTCTGGTATGCTTCTAAATAATTAAAAAACATTTCTTCGTAGGCTGGAAAAATGTAAAAGTGAATCATAAGAAGTAATAGGAAAAAAATCAGGAGTAGGATGAGAGGATAGCGGGTTGTTTTTTTAAATTGATCAATGGTTTCTAGACGTTGCTCAAATAAGCCAATACTATTTTCAAGACTAGTCATTAGATTACCATGAACACGAACAAAATAAATATATAGGACAATAAGCGGATGAAAAGAAGCTTGTTTTAGAGCTTCATCAAAGGGCTTTCCACTAAGAACCGCTTCGTGAATCGTATCGGCAACTTTCTTTAATCGTTCGTCCCATCCAATTACTTCTAAAGCTTCAGATAAGGAATAGCCCCTTTCTAACAAACGATATAACCGTTTTAAAAAGAGTAACTGATCCTTAGAATGAATATTTTCCTTAGGAGTAATGGGTAAGAAGTTTTTTATCAATAAAACCATAGCACCACGCTTTCTCCTTTAAATTAGCGAAAGTATCAGTATGCCTTCTCGTAAATGGCTCTTGTTGAATGAGGGATTGTAACAACTCCCCATCGAGCATTTCCATAATCAAAGCCCGCCGGTGAATCTTCCCATAACTAATGATAGGGAGTAGGCGTAAAGATGCAATACCAACAACGGTTTGGGAAAGGTCGGTCCGGGATATTCCTAAATCAACTAACCTTTCTACAGTTCCACTGAGATCTTTCGCATGGATTGTTGATAAAACGAGATGCCCCGTTAAGGCCGAACGTATCGTAAACTTAGCCGTTTTTTCATCCCGAATCTCACCGACCAATAAGACATCTGGATCATGCCTTAAAGCTGCACGCAGCCCTTCTTCATAGGTCATACCTGCCCGCTCGTTAATCTCTACTTGCAAAGCATTTTCTATCTGCCTTTCTACTGGATCTTCTAAAGTAACGATTTGACAGTTTCTTTGATCAATTAATTCCTGTAGCAAGGAATACATCAATGTTGATTTACCTGAACCAGTCGGACCAGAAATTAATAAAAGACCATTCGGCTGATAAATCCATTTCCTTATTTTAGAAGCTTGAAAAGAAAAAAGTACCAAATCTTCTAGCGCTGGAGGAACCCTTTGAGGAAAGAGGCGGATTGTTAAACTTTCTAATCGTTGAATCGGTAAAGTTGAAATACGTAGGTGAAAACTGTTGTTTTCAGAAGTGAAAGTAATCGTCCCATTCTGGGGTCGTTTATTTTCTCCGATATCTAGATTAGCCCGGAATTTAACATAAGTTAGCATCCGCTGGTAAAAAGTAAGCGGAATTCTTTGAATAAAGGTTCTTTCACCTAGTATCCGAAAAAATATAGCGACATTTTGATAGGTAGGAGAGGGATGAAAATGAATATCAGAGGCTTGTTTCTTTACAGCCCGAATAAATAAACGCTCGACAAAAGCTGAGGTATCAGCGGTCATTAACCTCGTTCACCTCCCAAGATTCTTTCGTTTATTTTGAGTGTACAGAAGGAATGAAAATTGTGCAAATAGCCATTTTATCAAAATATTTAGCTTTCGAAAGATAAAAATCGGTATTTTTTCTAAGAATCTGGTCAAAATAGAAGTAAGAAGGCTAGGAAAAATATAAAAATGATATATTTTAAAGGAGAAACTACATGCGTTTCAATGTGTATATTACAGAAATATTGAAAGATTTAGCCAAACGGGAAAAGCAAACTAAATCGAAACCATCGCCAGCATATAGTCACAAATGGTTTGGTATCTTGCCGTTTTTATTAAAGTTCCTACGTAAACAAAGAAAAAAATAGCGCGCTTCTCCTCGGAAAAGCACGCTTCATATTACTGCTCCCGTTGAACTTGAATAGTAAAGGGATTTGAATATTTTTCGGAACCGATGGTTGTCGATGGACCATGACCAGGGTAGGCAGTAAAGAATTCATCTAATGTATACAAATGAGTAAAAATACTCGTCATTAACTGTTGAAAGTCTCCTTCAGGTAAATCTGTCCGACCAATACCTTGATTAAATAGTGTATCACCACATATTACAAAGGCTTCATCATGAAAAATGTAGGAAACACTTCCCGGTGAATGACCCGGGGTATGAACCGCTTCGAATGTAAAAGGACCAATTTGCCATTGACGCGGTTCGATAAGGACATCAGGCTTAGCAGTCCGAATCGCTCCAGCTTCTCCAAAGAAAAACACCGAGCGATTCAACGTTGGATCCTCCAGCCACTTCTCCTCTTTTTCGTGGAGATACACATCGATCCCATAGGTTTTACGTAAAGAATCTACAGCGCCAATATGGTCGAAGTGGGCATGGGTTAAGAGAATTGCTAACGGTTCCAATCGATTGTCTGTTAAAAACTTTTCTATCGTTTCTACCTCTGCCCCTGGGTCAAAAATAAGTGCCTTTCCTTCATGGCTAACGATATAGCAATTGGTTCCAATTGGACCTAAAGGTAAAGTATGGATGTTCATTTTATGCACTCTCCATTTTTGTTCATAATTTTTTAAAAATGAATAAGGATAATAACTCGACAAATGATTATATATATTATAGAATTAATGTTGAGTTATTCTTATGCTATTATTATACATATAATTGTTATTATTAACACGTACATAGGGAGGTTGTATGAAAAATGGTTTTAGCAATTATATTTCTTATCGTTGCACTCTTATCAGTCGTATCATTTTTGAGACAGTTGAAATTTAAAAATATTTTAGCAATTATATTTTCTGCTATTACAGCTTTAAGCTTTGGGTTTTTCTCAATAATGACTATCATTTGTGAATTAACCTCGGCGCCATTCTGTAGTTAATTTTAAAATTGCTATATAAAAGAAGGTTCACTTCCTAAAAGAGAACCTTCTTTTTATCTTTTATTGGACTGTTGCCGCTTCGTTTGACGAAAACGATTTTCTTCTTCTTTTAATAATAAAAGGGCACGTAAATAAGTTTCTTGGGAAATCATCCCTTGCCTTCGAAGTGCTTCTATTTCCATCGCCATTAATTGAGCATCACCGGCTCGATCTCCTGTATAAATAAAACACCCAAAACTTTTAAGTAGTTTTCTTACATCTAACATAGATTCCATTATTGATCACCATCTGCATATTTTACTTCCCCTATCTCATATATATCAGCTAAACGATGAAAGTTGAGAAAGGGGAAATCGATGAGAAGTCTATCTATCGTATCGATTACTCTTATTATTTTATGTCTAGGTTTAGGCTTACTTTCTTTTTTCACAAAGGCGGAACGAACGATTACATATTTTCCAATTGATCCATCGAAAAACTTTATTCAAGCTGAAACACGATTCAGTTTCGATGAGGCTAATCAAGAACTTAGTTGGAAAGCCCATTCCAAAAGTAGCGAACCTGCCTATCTACGACAGGATCTTTCCCTACTCTTTGTCAACGGACGATTAAAAGGAATCTTAAATCGTTGGCGCGAACAGGAAAGGACGATTGAATTAGAAGAAAGTTTTCCACTTACTTCGCCTTCCCTTCTTCAAGCCATCAGCTTTCACCATGGCGAATGGCAGGATAAAGAAAGGATTACAAGTAACCAACAAATGACAAACGCTACCGCTTATTTATTAGAAGGAAACTTCGTTGAAAAGCTAACAAATAAAAAGGACAAGGACTTAGCAAAAGAACTTATTACGATCATCGACAGCGAATTAAACCTCTATTGGGAAGACTTAATTCAACATTATGGATTAAATGAGATTGATTACCTCTTCTTTTCCTTAGCTGAACTCGATCACTTAGCTCAATACCTGACTCGCAAACTTTCTCCCGAGGCAAGTGCAAAAATTATCGGCCAACTCTGGGAAGGTCTCTATAAAAATTATCTATTACTTGCTGTCGAAGAGCATAGTAACGACTACATGCCCCTCGTCCTTTTAGCTAAGGATCTATCCCATCTATATGTGCTTTTTCAAATAAAAGGTGTAGACTACCAATTACGCCAACAAATTACATTAGAAAATATACATATCCTTCATTAAGGGAAGATTAACCATAATGCCGTAGTAGCCTAGGCTGAGTACACCGATAAAATACAAAACTAAGGCGCTAAGTTGGAGGATGCGATTTTGCTTTTGTGGTACAAAAACGATAGCCGAAGCTACATAGCCTCCCACTAAACCGCCAAGGTGGGCTCCTAAATCAATTTGCGGAACCATCAGGCCAAAAATCATATTAATGAGTAAAATTAATATGACATTTACTCCCATTGTTTGTTTAAAAAGATCGGGATAAACCGTTCCAAAAAATAATAAGGAACCAAACAAACCAAAGATGGCCCCCGAAGCCCCGGCAGCGATAGACGGATTAAAGGCAAAACTCGTCAATCCCCCAAGAATACCTGCAAGAATATAAATATACGTAAAACGAAAGGAACCGTAAATCCGTTCAACAATCGTACCTAAAAAGTAAAGGGCTAACATATTCATTGCCAAATGAGCAAAGCCGATATGCAAGAACATCGACGTTAAAATCCGCCACCATTCCCCTTCGACGATTGCCGGATTATATTTAGCACCAAATTGAATTAAAGTTTCGGGATTCATACTCCCGCCACTCAATTCCACAAATAAAAAGATAATGATATTAATATAGAGCAATATGTAGGTCATACGTGGTTTTCCATAGGTGAAAATTGCTCGAAACCTACGATTTTTTTCATAAATTGATTGGCCTAACGAGTAACGATAAGCTTCAACTGCCCTTTCCTTTTCTTCAAGACTTCTTTCTTCCAAAGTATAAGTACTCTGAGCCTGTAAAGCTTTTAATAACCTTTCCTGTTCTTTCTTTCGATTTTCTTCCGTCATGTAAAAAACCTTCATTTTTAGAGGGTTTTTTTCTTTTAATTGTAAGGGGGCTTTAAGTTGTTCCCAATCATCGACGGGTTCAAGTTCACTTATATATACATTGTAAATTTCGATATGTTTTGTCCCTAGTTGTTTTCTTAGATGTCGAACTTGTTGAAAGAGTTTAGCTATGTCATTTTTTAAATGATTTCCCCAATCGAAAGTTCGTTGTAAAAGACGGACAATTTTCGTTGTACGCCAACGGGTTTTTACCAACCAGATTTCACTTTTTTTCGTATTTAAATGGGCAAGTTCAAAGTTTTCATGATGGATTAGATAGTTGGCAAAATCGTAAAAATAATATTGTTGTTGAAGATACATGCTACACCTCACTTTACTTTGACACCTTGACTATCCCCTCTTCTGTTACCACATATTGTACATGAAGATCATGCTTTTCTACAGGGATAGCCTCAACCATTTGCAACCTACTAACTAAAGAAACAGTCTTCCCCTTATAATCCTTTAAAAAACGATCGTAATAGCCACCACCAAAACCTATGCGATATCCATCGTAATCGAACACGATTCCAGGCACAAGAAGTAAATCAAGCTCCTTTTTAGATAAGAGCTTTCCCTTATCTTCTATAGGTTCTAACAAACCGTAATGACCTTCCTGTAACTCTTCAATTCCTTCTATGCGATAAAAGTTCATCGTTTTCTTTTTCGGCTCTGTCTTAGGAACGGCAACTACTTTTCCATCTTTCCAAGCTTTTTTCATAATCGAAAAAGTATCCCATTCTACCCCTGTGGAACAAGTAAGACCAAGGATCTGTGAATCTTTCCAAAGCTTACTGTGGATGAGATGGTGTAGCATTTTTTGTTCGATTTGCTGTTTTTCTGAAGCCGTTAGTTTCCTTAATTTCGCAATCACCATTTCTCGTAAACGTTTCTTTTTAGATATGGGCAAGGTCTTCACCTAGTTTCCTTAAAACTTTTTTCCTATAAACAAAAAAACTCCTAACCGAGTGGCTAGAGTTTTTCTTGTGCACATTATTTTGTTTCACGGTGCAAGGTGTGTTTTCTTAAGCGTGGTGAATATTTCATTAGTTCAATACGCTCTGGATTTTTTCGTGGGTTTTTCGTTGTAATATAGTTACGATCTCCTGTTTCTGTACATTCTAATGTGATGTTTACACGCATCTTACTACCTCCTAAATACTAACGAAGTTTTATACCATCATTATCATAACAAAGCAAAGAGCGAATAGCAATCTTTTTTTACTTTAACATTTACCTATATCCTTGTATAATAGTTTTAGACTAGGGGGAGGTTGAGAGATGCTTTACGTAATATTAACCATTATTTTAATCGGTATCGGTCTCTTTATTGTAAGCTTTTTCTTCAATGATCGAATGCATAAACTAGAGGAACAATTAGAACAGTTCTCCTTGTCCTCCATGCAGGATACCTATCAAATAAAGAAAAAATTAAAGGTCTTAGAAGAGGAATTGCTAGTAAATGAACCGATCAGAAAACCGATTCCATCGGAAAAACAGGTCTTTTCAAAAAGTAATGACAACATAGCAGACAAGCCATTAGTTGTTCAAAAGATCTATCACCTACATGAGCAAGGATTCTCGCTAGAGGATATTGCTAAGGAAACAAATTTATCTACGTACGATGTACAAACGATCTTAAAACATGAAATATAATAAGGAGACGGTGACAAAATGAAAATACCTATCCGATACTTTTCAATCGGACTGTTAACTGCTTCTATAATTATTTTGCTTATGTTCTTAATAATTGATGAAGAGGAAGCTTCCATCGAGGAATATTCCTTAGAAGAGTTAACGGAAGCGGTTGAAGAGAAAGGTTATCGGGTCATCAGCCAAGATGACTTTATTTCTTTCTCTATGTACCTTGATGAGCAGAAAAATGGAGAGAAACAAGAAGAAAAAGAAAAGAAAAAGGACGAAAAGAAAGTAGACAAGGAAGAGAAAAAGGATAAGAAAGCCACCGCATCTAATAAAAAGGATAAGAAAGAAAAAGAAGATACGTCCAAGAAAAAAGATAAGAAAGAGAAAAAAGATAAAAAGGATAAAAAAGAAAGAAAAACAGCGACTATTCGCGTACAACAAGGAGACCTTCCGAAGGATATCGGAATCCAATTAAAAGAAAAAGGAATCATTAAAAATGTCGATAAATTCGTCAAGTATATGGAAGATAATAATTACAGTCCAAAAGTACAGATCGGTTCCTTTAAAGTAAATAGTGATATGTCCCACAAAGAAATTGCGGAAACATTAACGACATATCCCGGTAATTAAAAAAAGGTTTAGAGCGATACGCTCTAAACCTTTTTTAGTCTTCTTCTTCTTTTTCCTTATCTTGATTAGCAAAATAAGCATCCATCAGTCGAGTC
>CALJVC010000105.1 GCA_937974845.1 uncultured Pseudogracilibacillus sp.
AAGTTCTATTTGCTCCTGTTTTAAATGATTTATTCATTTGATAAGTTAAGTACTTCTAAGATTTTAAAGAAGGCTGATAAAAGGATTGCGACGATGGTAGCTAGTCCCATTCCTGTTAAAGAAACATCGCCAAGCTGGATAGAAGCTCCACTGATACCGATCACTAAGACTACACAAGTAAGAATTAAGTTTTGTGATTTCGAATAATCGATCTTTGCTTCAACGAGCATTCGAATACCACTTGCTGCAATGATTCCGAATAAGAGTAACGAAATACCTCCCATTACTGGTGTCGGAATCGACTGGATCATCGCCGCCAACTTCCCTAAAAAGGATAGGATAATGGCCATAATCGCTGCAATACCGAGTACCCAGGTAGAATACACTCGAGTAATAGCTAAAACACCAATGTTCTCACCATAGGTCGTATTCGGTGTCGACCCGAAGAAGCTCGATAACATGGTAGATACTCCATTACCGATAAATGAGCGATCGAGGCCAGGGTCTTTCATTAAATCTTTTCCGACGATATTGCTTGTGACAAATAGGTGCCCGATATGTTCGGGAATAAGAACGAGGGCAGCCGGTAAGATAATGAGCATGGCTGAAAGATCAAATTTCATCGTATAAAATTCTGGTAGTGTAAACCATGATGCATCGTGCACGGCTTCGAAGTTAAGAAGGCCGAAAAGCCAAGCAATCACATATCCGGAGATAATTCCGAGTAAAATAGGAATGATTTTTAAAAAACCACGTAGGGTAACCCAGAAAATAATCGTAACGACAAGGGTTAGTAAGGCGACAGTTGCGGCTTTAGGGTCCATCGACCAATCGGCACCGGCATCAGCTGGTGGAATCCAGCCAGCCATTTCCGCTGCAACCGGTACGAGCTCTAAACCAATTACGGCAACGATTGCTCCCATAGCTGCCGGCGGAAAGAGGACGTCGATCCATTTTGTACCGGCAAAGCGTACGATAATCCCGACAATCGTCAAGACGAGACCGACTAGAAAGAAGCCACCGAGGGCATAACTGTAGCCTTCATCTCCTTGATATTTGCCTAACACGACGATTACGGGTGAAATAAAGGCGAAGCTTGATCCTAAATAGGCAGGGATTTTTCCTTTTGTAATAAATAAGTAAATAATCGTTCCGATTCCGTTCATTAGTAGTACCGTCGCTGGGTTAACTCCGAAGAGGATCGGTACGAGAACGGTAGAACCAAACATTGCGAATAAGTGTTGTAGGCCGAGCGGGATACTTTGTTGTAAGGGTGGTCGCTCGTGTACTTGAATTTCTTTAGGTGTAGCCATACTTCCATCTCCTTATAAAAAAATAAACGCACCTTGAGGTAACAAGGTGCGTAAAAAGGGCATAGTAATCCTATGTATTTTTTGCTCCTTGTTAGCCTCACGGGACTAATTTAAAGAAACTTAAACTAAAACAATTGTCACATAAAATTTTTAAATGTCAACTATTATACAAAAATGGCGAGGGGACGTAAAGATTGTGTTCCTTTCCCTTACCTTTGTATAATAAGGATTAGAAGGAAAATGGAGTGGATATCAATGAAAACAGCGGACGTTTTCCAAGTGTTGGAAGATTACAAGCCAAATATTTTAGGGTACGATCAGTTACAAAAGTTTTCCCTACTTTTACCGATTGTCACTAAAAAAGGAGAACCCCACCTTCTGTTTGAAGTACGTTCCTTCCAAATGCGAAGCCAACCTGGAGACGTATGTTTTCCAGGCGGGCGGGTAGATCAGGAAGACCAAACAATTCTCCACAGCGTGCTACGGGAAACGGAAGAAGAAATCGGTATTGATCAAACTTATATTAAACAAATCGTTCCCCTCGATTACATCGTGACCAACTTCGGTGATTTCGGAGGTATTATCTATCCCTTCGTCGGTGAAATCACAAGTTTGGAAGCCTTATCTATTAATGAAGAAGAGGTGGCGGAAGTCTTCACCGTCCCTTTACGTTACTTTTTAGAAGAAGAACCGAAAAAATATAAAATAGCCTTCGAAGTAGTCCCTGAAGAGGGATTCCCCTATCATTTAATCCACGGAGGTAAAAATTACGATTGGCGACCACGGCGTATGGATGAACTTTTTTATGAATATGAGGGCCGAATTATCTGGGGATTGACGGCCCGAATCATCTATCATTTTGTCGATTTGTTAAAAGGTCGTTATATGAGTTGATAAGGTTCTAGTTTTTTCTCATATTTTTGATACTATTCATTGAATTTAGTCTATGAATTTGTTATAAAAGAAACGGATGTAACTTATATTCTTAACGAATGATAAAATAGTAGGTGACAAGATTTGTCGAACGTCCTATTTTTTACAAAAGCTAATTGTCCGCTATGTGACGAGGCCTTCGATCTAGTAGAACTATTGGCCGAGCAGTATCAACTAAAAGTAAAAGTAGTCGATATTTATTCGGACGAGGATTTACTAGCGGAGTATCAGTTAAAAATTCCTGTGGTACAAATCCAAGGGGAAGAACTCTATGGCGATCGCTTGACCTATGAGCAGCTTGAACAAGTCATTCAGTCGGCATGTTCGTCCCATCCCCTCGATTAAGGGGTGTCTGGAACATGCCTCGTTTTTTATTACGGTATTGTGAACGATTGAGCAAGCCGGTTAAAAAGGTTTAACTTAGCTATTAACGTCCCTTTGGCGGAAATAGTATAACACAAATGGTTATAGTATGTAAAAAATGCGTATATAGCGTATAATAAAGTCATAAAAATTCACTTAGTGTAGGATGAAGGGGAAATTTTTATTATGAATAAAAAGTCGTTAATGGATGTTTCTTTTACTGGAAAAACGGTTTTTTGCCGGGTAGATTTTAATGTCCCGATGAAAGATGGGAAGGTGACGAATGATAAACGGATAGTAGCGGTTTTACCGACGATTCGTTACCTAGTAGAACAAGGGGCGAAGATTATTTTAGCTAGCCATCTTGGTCGACCAAAGGGACAAGTAGTAGAAGAGTTGCGACTCGATCCAGTGGCAGATAAGTTAGCAGAATTAATCGGCCGTGATGTGAAAAAAGTAGACACAGTTTATGGGCCGGAAGTAGATGAGGCGATTGCTAGCTTAGAGCCGGGAGATATTTTGCTTTTAGAAAACGTCCGCTTTGAGCCTGGCGAAGAGGCGAACGATCCAAAGCTTGCCAAGGCTTTTGCGGAAATGGCAGATATCTATGTGAACGATGCCTTTGGAACAGCCCATCGTACTCACGCTTCAACGGCGGGAGTTGGCGAGTATTTACCAGGGGTTGCAGGCTTTTTATTAGAGAAGGAAATTGATATTTTACATAAAGCATTGGATAATCCAGACCGTCCTTTTACGGCGATTATCGGCGGTTCTAAAGTTAAGGATAAAATTAAAGTAATCGATAATTTGTTGGATATTGTAGACAATATTTTAATTGGTGGAGGTTTAGCGACGACCTTCTTGAAGGCTTTAGGTTATGAGATTGGTAATTCTCTTTTAGAAGAGGATAAGATCGATTTAGCTAAGGGCTTTATGGAAAAGGCCAAGGAAAAGGGCGTCAACTTTTATATTCAGACCGATGCCATTATTGCCGATGCCTTTAGTGAAGACGCAGAGGTAAAAACAGTGAAGGCCGATGAAATTGAACCTGGTTGGATGTGTTTAGATATTGGACCAGAGACTTCTGCTACTTATCGTGATGTGATTTTATCTTCGAAGCTTATCGTATGGAATGGACCGATGGGTGTCTTTGAAATGAAGCCTTTCAGTAAAGGTACCCGGGCCGTAGCCCAAGCTTTAGTAGACACAGAAGGCTATACGATTATCGGTGGTGGAGATTCAGCAGCAGCAGTGGAGCTCTTTAGTTTAGCGGATAAGATGGACCACGTATCTACCGGTGGCGGTGCATCTTTAGAATTTATGGAAGGTAAAGTTTTACCAGGTATCGGAGTGTTAGACGATAAAGATGAGGAGTGATGACGTGCGCAACATAGTGATTGCCGGTAATTGGAAGATGCATAAGACGAAGGAAGAGATCGATACCTTTTTTAAAGGACTCGACTCCTTAGAAACGAAGGCCGGGGTAGAGGCTGTCGTTTGTAGTCCTTTCCCTTATTTATCACAGTTAGTGGAGGCGAGCAAAGGGTTACCCGTTGCTTGTGGAGCTCAAAATATGCACTTTGAAAAGCAAGGAGCCTTTACAGGGGAAGTAAGCCCAGTGATGTTGCAGGATATCGGTGTAACCCACGTTATTATCGGTCACTCGGAACGTCGGGAATATTTTAATGAGACCGACGAAACGGTTAATAAAAAAGTACTCTCGGCCCATGCCCACGGGTTAAAGCCAATTGTCTGTGTCGGTGAAAGTCTTGCGCAAAGGGAGGCTGGGGAAACCCTTTCCTTTATTGCAGGCCAAGTGAAGGCAGCCTTGCAGGGTCTTTCAGCTGAGGAAATCGAAAAGACGATTATCGCCTACGAACCGATTTGGGCGATTGGCACTGGAAAAACTGCTTCTAGTGAAGAGGCGAATGAGGTTTGTCAGCATATTCGTCAGGTAATTGCGGAAGTAAGTTCTGAAGAGGTGGCAGAGGCGGTTACGGTACAATATGGTGGAAGTGTCAATCCTGATAATATTGGAGAGTTACTCGATATGTCCGATATTGACGGTGCCTTAGTTGGTGGTGCTAGCTTAGATGCAAGCTCCTTTATGAAATTAGTAGAAGCGGGTAATGAGAGAAAATGAAAAAACTAGTAGCCTTAATTATATTAGATGGTTTTGCTTTACGGGAAGAGACAGAGGGAAATGCTGTAGCTTTGGCCAAGAAGCCAAACTTCGATCGCTATTGGAATACTTACCCTCATAGCACCCTCCATGTAAGTGGTGAATCGGTAGGACTTCCAGAGGGACAGATGGGAAATTCCGAAGTAGGCCACTTAAATATTGGAGCTGGACGAATCGTTTATCAAAGTTTAACGAGAATTAATAAAGCCATCGAAGACCGTTCTCTGTTCGATAAAGAAGCCCTTGTTAAGGCAATGGAACATGTGAAAGAAAAGGATAGTGCCTTGCATTTATTCGGTTTATTATCCGATGGTGGCGTCCATAGCCATATCGATCATTTACATGCCCTTTTAGAAATGGCGGATGAATACGGGTTAGAAAAGGTATATGTCCACCCTTTCTTAGATGGTCGAGATGTTGGCCCACAAACGGCCTTACCTTATATTGAAGCTACCGAGAGAAAAATGGAGCAATTAGGCGTAGGTAAAATAGCGACGGTTATGGGCCGGTACTATGCGATGGATCGTGACAAACGTTGGGAACGGGTAAAATTAGCCTTTGATGCCATAACTTATGGTGAGGGGAAAACGGCCTCCTCTGCCCAACAGGCTGTAGAGTTGTCCTATCAGGATGAGGTTTACGATGAGTTTGTCCTACCGACAGTGATCCTTGATGAGGATGGAAGAAGTCCTGTTGCTACCGTTGAAAATGACGATGCGATTGTCTTTTTCAACTTTAGGCCTGACCGCGCAATCCAATTATCTAAGGCTTTTATTCAGAAAGATTTCCCCCACTTTGCTCGGGGAGAAAAAGCTTTAGATGACCTATACTTTGTCCAAATGGTTCCTTATAGTGAAGAGATTCCGGGACCGGTCGTCTTCGATACAGTCGATTTAAAGAATACCCTAGGAGAGGTTATTTCTAAGGCGGGATATAAGCAACTACGGATTGCAGAGACCGAGAAGTATCCTCATGTTACGTATTTTGTTAGCGGTGGTCGGGAGGAGGAATTTCCAGGAGAAAGGCGGATTCTCATCGCTTCTCCGAAGGTTCCAACCTATGACTTACAGCCGGAGATGAGCGCCTATGAAGTCACGGATGCCTTGTTAGAGGCTTTAGAAGAAGAGGATTTACAAGCCGTTATCTTAAACTTTGCTAACCCAGATATGGTTGGCCATTCTGGTAAGCTCGAACCGACGATCAAAGCCGTTGAAGCTGTCGATGAGTGCTTAGGAAAAGTCGTTGATAAAATTTTAGAACTCGGTGGTGTAGCGGTCATTACCGCAGACCACGGTAATGCAGATGAAGTAATCGATTCCCAGGGAGAACCTATGACAGCTCATACGACGAATCCTGTTCCTGTCATCGTGACGAAGGAAGGAGTTCGGGTGCGGGATGGTGGAATTCTTGCCGATTTAGCTCCGACGGTACTCGACCTTTTAAATATTGAGCAACCGGAAGAAATGACCGGAAAGTCGCTACTTAAATAGCTATGATAATCAACATTGATTTCATTACAATTGATAAGGAGAGAGGATAAGATGCCTTACATTACGAAAGTATATGCTCGAGAAGTGCTTGATTCCCGAGCCAATCCAACGGTGGAAGTAGAAGTTGAAACAGAATCGGGTGCCTTTGGCCGGGCCCTTGTGCCGAGTGGTGCATCTACTGGAGAGTATGAAGCGGTTGAGCTTCGTGACGGCGATCAAGATCGTTATTTAGGTAAAGGAGTCTTACAAGCGGTTGAAAATGTCAATGAGAAAATTGCTCCTGAGCTTCTCGGTTACGACGTCACACGGCAAAACGATATCGACGCGATAATGATCGAGCTTGACGATACCGATAACAAGTCGAACCTCGGTGCTAATGCTATTTTAGGTGTATCGATGGCTGTTGCTCGAGCGGCGGCAGATTTTCTTGGCTTACCCCTTTACCATTATTTAGGTGGTTTTAACGCCAATACGTTACCGGTACCGATGATGAACATTTTAAATGGTGGGGAACATGCCGATAATAACGTGGACATTCAAGAGTTTATGATTATGCCTGTCGCTGCCCCTACCTTTAAAGAAGCTTTACGCGCAGGGGCTGAGATTTTCCACGCTTTAAAAGACGTCTTACAAGAAAAAGGCTTAAATACAGCAGTAGGTGACGAGGGAGGTTTTGCACCAAACCTTCAATCGAACGAAGAGGCTCTAGAAACGATTGTTGAAGCAATTAAGCGGGCCGGTTATAAGCCAGGAGAAGAAGTACAGTTAGCTATGGACGTCGCCGCTTCAGAAATGTATAAAGATGGCGCCTACCATTTAGCTGGAGAAGGTGTTACAAAGAGCTCGGAAGAAATGGTTAACTGGTATGTAGAACTTGTGGATAAGTATCCGATTATTTCTATCGAAGACGGTTTAGACGAAGATGACTGGGATGGCCATAAGTTGTTAACAGAAAAAATCGGTGACCGGGTGCAGTTAGTCGGAGATGACTTATTCGTTACAAATACAGAAAAATTAGCCCAAGGAATCGAAAAGGGTGTAAGTAACTCGATTTTAATCAAGGTGAACCAAATCGGTACGCTAACAGAAACCTTCGAAGCGATTGAAATGGCCAAACGTGCCGGTTATACCGCAGTAATCTCCCACCGTTCTGGTGAAACGGAGGATACGACGATTTCCGATATCGCTGTAGCAACGAATGCCGGACAAATTAAAACCGGTGCTCCTTCCCGTACGGATCGTGTAGCCAAGTATAATCAGTTATTACGAATTGAGGATGAGTTAGATAGCACAGCAGTTTATGCAAGCTGGGAAGCATTTTACAATATTCAACGAAACTAATTTAAAATCGCTGTTCAGGAAGCCTGAACAGCGATTTTTTAATTTCTTATAGAAGAGTAGCGTTCGGTTCGCTGTTTTAAACAAACTATTCTTCTTATCTTCCAAGGATTTTCGGTACATTTCATGCTTTTTTTATTTTTATCCGTAAAAAATTCGGTATTGATAAATGGCAAGGGCGATAGAATCCTACATAAGAGGGGATAGGAAAATCCTTTCCTATGTTATACCCTTAAGCTAAGGATTATGTTAGGGGGTATAAACATGGCAGGAGTTAAGGATGTATTACAGGAGATTGAAAAGGCAATGGAAGATACGCCTGCTTATGTGAAAGGGGTAAAGGCTGTTTTTCAATTTAATTTATCTGGAGAGGAAGAAGGTATCTATCAGCTAGTGATACGGGATGAAGGAGAACTGACAATCTATGAGGGAGAGCAGGAAAAGGCGGATTGTACTTTACTAATGAGTTCCCAAGATTTTGTTAAAATGGCTAGGGGAAAATTAAATGGAACACAAGCCTTTATGACGGGAAGATTAAAAGTTAAAGGAAATATCGGTT
This sequence comes from uncultured Pseudogracilibacillus sp., assembly GCA_937974845.1. Taxonomy (GTDB): domain Bacteria; phylum Bacillota; class Bacilli; order Bacillales; family Amphibacillaceae; genus Pseudogracilibacillus. The sequence continues at coordinate 8,179 of CALJVC010000105.1, forward strand.
TAGCTTTAAAATTACAGGGTATTCTCGCTTCTTATAATAAAGAAAGAAGTCGGTGATAAGGGGAGGGCGAAGGGTGATTTCATTTCAACCGCGGGAGGAAGAAAGAGAATTTGTGCAAGTCGCTAGAAGATTAGCCACGAAGATTCGTCAACAAGGCCAAAATATGAAAGCGGATTCAAAGGTGTGGAAACGATTCGTTACCGAAGTAGAGGCTGTAGGTTTATTGGAAATGGAAGCCCCGACCTTCTATGGTGGATTGGAGATGCCTTTATTATCCCAAGTATTAGTATATGAAGCTTTAGCCTACGGGAATCTTGCTATCGTCCAGTCCTTTCCTGGTTTGAACGATGGGGCTTCCTTTCTTCGGGCATGCCATGAGCGTGGGCAAAAAATTCTCCTTCCAGAGACGGAAGAGAAGCTGAGAACTGTGGCCTGGGTCGACCATCGTTTTCCTTCGGGGGAATTACATTTAGAGAGAAAAGGTAATCGATATTTTCTATCTGGTCGCACTTATCCGGTACGTTTAGGGGCGATAGCTACAGATCTCATATTAGCAGTATATGATCAAGAAGAAGTTCTCCATCTGTTTTGGTTAAATCATGGAGAGAATCGTTGGCAAATAGAAAGGGCGGAGGATTATTTAGGTTTAAAGGAGGCTCAGCTTGCTCGCATTAGCTTTCAGGATGAAGAGGTAGGGAGGGAACAAATACTTGCTAAGGGGAAAGAAGCGGAGGTTTTTTTACGAAGGGCGAGGAAACGAATCCATTTAATCCAAGCCTCTAAAGCCTTAGGATTAATGCAAGCAGCTGTTGATTTTGCTACAGCCTATACGGCTGAACGTCAAGCCTTCGGTCGACCGATAGCCTCCTTTCAAGGTGTTTCCTTCAAAGTAGCGCAAATGGTGATTGAAACAAGGGTGGTAAGAAATTTACTACTTCAGGCTGCCTGGGCCATAGATGAAGGGAAACAAGAGGCAGAGGGGTATAGTTTACGTGCGATACACCGAGCCCATCGTGGTGTTCGGTTTGTGACGGATTCAGCTGTTCAATTGCTCGGGGGCCATGGGTATGTACGGGATTATCCGGTAGAAAAATGGATGCGGGATGCGCAAGCCCAGGTTCTCCTATATGGTAAGGAGGACGATTTTCTTATTGAGCGTGGAAGAGACATTGTATCAAAAGTAAAGGGGAGAGGGTAAGATGATTTCCTTTACCTTATCACCACAACAGGAACAAATTAAGGAAGTAACCCATTGGTTTGCCGCTAATGAAATCCGGCTGATTGCTTTAGAAGCAGAACGTTTAGGAAAGGTTCCGGATGCTTGGTTGCATCGGGTAAATGAAATGGGAATTCAATTGCATCCTTCGTTTACAAAGACCGAGAAGGAAGATGGCATCATACATAGCGGGAGAAAGGAGAGGGAAGGAAATCGTTTGGCCGTGATCGCTGCTGAGGAAATTGCTTGGGGTGATCCGGCCATTGCCCTGTCCTTACCCGGAGCAGGTCTAGGTGGTCCTCCGATTGAAGCGAGCGGAACTCCGGAACAGAAAAAACGTTTCTTATCTATTTTCACTCCAGAAGTACCTCGTTGGGGGGCTTATGCCTTAACGGAGCCAGAAGCTGGTTCGGATGCCTCAAATCTTCGGACGAAGGCAGAAAAAGTTGCTGGAGGTTACATTATTAATGGAGAAAAAACCTTTATTACGAATGGAAAAAGGGCCTCTTGGGTTGTCGTATTTGCAACCGTCGATCCTCGTTTAGGACGCTCGGGCCATCGAGCTTTTGTCGTAGAAAAAGATACACCAGGATTTACCGTCACTCGGATTGTAGAAAAAATGGGTCTTCGGGCGAATGAAACGGCAGAACTCTTGTTTGAAGATTGTTTTGTTCCGGAAGACAACTTGCTCGGTGGCGAATCGTTCTATACTGATAACAATCGCATAGGTAGCTTTGAAACGGCGATGGCTACCTTCGATTCTACTCGACCAATTGTCGCAGCCATGGCTACAGGCATAGCCCGGGCTGCCTATGAATACACATTAGAAGTAATACAACAAAATTATCCGAAATCGATCCAGCATCACTATACTTATTCTTTACAGGGAAGGCTTGCGGAAATGGAGCAAGCAATTGACGCAGCCCGTCTACTTACTTGGGAAGCGGCTTGGAAGGCGGACCAAGGCAGACCGAATGCCCAAGAAGCTGCGATATGTAAAGCTTTTGCTGGAAAAATGGCTTTAGAGGTTTGTTCCCGGTGCTTAGAAATTATAGGGCCAACTAGCGTCGAAAATAATTTAGTTGAAAAGTGGTACCGTGATGTCAAGGTTTTTGACATCTTTGAAGGAACGAATGAAATCCAACAGCTAGTCATCGCAAGACGACAGTACGAACCCTTTGGCTTACGAGTATGAGGAATTAAGGAGGGGAGTAAGATGATGATCGATAAGCCAAACAATGTCGTGGAGATGCTTCGTCGAACGGTTGAACGTTTTGGCGATAAGGAAGCTTTAATGTATAAGGTGGATGGAAAGTACAGGGCGATCACATACAAAGAGTTGTGGGAGCGTATTGAACATTTTGCTTGCGGCTTGGTTGACCTAGGGATTAAAGCAAACGATAAAGTTGCTATTATAGCTAATAGTGGTCCGCTTTGGGTTATTAGTGACTTTGCCATAGCGAGCATTGGAGCAGTAAGTGTGCCTGTATATCCTACGTTGCCTGTCGATCGGGTTGATTATATTTTACAAAAGACTGAAACAGTAGCAGCTATCGTAGAGAATGCTGAACAACTAGAAAAGGTTGAAGCAGCAACGGCAACGATTGGACAGAAAATTGTGATGCAACCGGATGGAATTTCCTTCGTTGAGGGACAATACGCCTTTCAGGATGTCGAAGCTCTAGGAAAGGATAACCCCTTAGAAACTTGGGAGGCGCTTTGGAATAAGATAAGCCGGGATCAATTATTAACGATTATTAGTACTTCCGGAACGACAGGTCATCCGAAAGGGGCCATGCTCACCCATGGTAATATTTTAGCAAATATTGAAGGCGTTTACTTCTGGTTGATTGAGATAGTTCCTGAAGATCTTTTATTATCTTACTTACCGGTTTCCCACGTTTTTGAACGTTTAGCCGGACATTTTTTACCTCTGAGTATAGGAGTGACTGTGGCATATGCTGAAAGTATCGACACAATTGCGGACAATTTAAAGGAAGTACGTCCTACGATTTTTACTAGCGTTCCGCGACTCTTTGAAAAAGTGTATACTCGTTTACGGGAAGATATTTTACGTGGTTCAGGTTTAAAGAGAAAAATTTTCGAATGGGCTTTACGTGTCGGTGAGGAACGCTATGAACATTATGTACAAAGCGATGTCAATACGATGATACGGCAAAAGATATATCCCAAGCATTTAGAAAGAAAGTGGCAAATTGCAGATCGGCTTGTTTATGCAAAAGTAAAAGAACAACTTGGAGGAAGGCTTCGGGGCGCTGTGTCCGGAGGCGGTACGCTTAATCCAGAAATAGCGAAGTTTTTCTGGGCCTTAGATGTGCCAGTTTTTGAAGGGTATGGCCTTACCGAAACTTCACCGATTATTACTGTGAATCCGATGATTCGGGGGAAGGTGGGCACAGTCGGTAAAGTATTGCCGAATTTAGAAGTAAAATTCAGTGAAGACGGAGAACTTCTCGTTCGGGGACCGAGTGTGACCCGGGGTTACTATAATGATCCGGAAGAAACGGAAAAAGCCTTTGATGGCGATTGGTTTAAAACTGGAGATATAGGCGAAGTTGATGAGCAGGGATATATAAGAATCATCGATAGAAAGAAACGTATTCTCGTTTTATCGACGGGAATGAATGTTGCGCCACAACCGATTGAAAATGCAATTAATGAAAGCCCGTATATATCCCAGTCCCTTGTCCTTGGAGAAGATCGAAACTATGTAATTTGTATTGTCAATCCGGAATACGATACTCTAGTTGATTGGGCGAAGCGGAAGGGAATTGCATTCTCGGTGAAAGAGGAGCTTTGTGAGCTAGATCAGGTGCGAAGCTTATTAGAAAGGGAGGTTTTTCAAGCAACGAAGGGCTTTACGAATTATGCCCAGCCTAAGAAGGTCATTATCGCTAAGGAAGAATGGACGATTGATGGTGGGGAATTGACACCAAAATTATCCTTGCGTGCAAAGGTAGTAGAGGAGCGCTATGCAGACGAAATCGAAGCTGTCTATCAAGAGAGAAAAGAAGAGGTAGGTTAAGGTGTCGTTGATATACAATACAAAAGCCGGCTTCCCTTTATAAGGGGGGAGCCGGCTTTTGTATGGGAAGGGTTCTTTTTCTCAAATGACTCCTTTTCGAATGGCCCGGGCAACGGCTTCCGTTCGATTTTTTGCCTTCATTTTTTGCATGATAGAAGTGATATAATCCCTAACCGTATATTCACTTAAATGGAGCTTATGGGCAGCACTCGTTGTCGATTCTCCCTCAGCCATTAATTCTAAAACTTCAATTTCTCGAGGCGAAAAGTGGATCGTTTCGTTATAATCTTCGATACTATGGTGAAATTTTTTCAAAGCTTCTCCAGCGCTTTGCCCAAATTTAGTCAGGGCAATAAAGACATCGGTCGAAATTTCAAAGGACGAATGTTCTCCGTCGTCTACAATTGCAGCACCGAGTAATTCATTACTTGATAGGGCGACGATAGGCGTAATGACGAGGGATTTTAATTTAAAGCGTTCGACGTATTGTTGCGGGATTTCTTTTCCGGCATCTTTAATATATAGTGGTTGTAAATATTTTGCTGATGTTTCAAAAATACGGAGTAATTTTATACTATGGTGCATAAGTGGAAAATTAGTAATATCTTCGGTAATGTTTCTGATGGCTTCATCGTCGAATTGTTTGGCCGATAATCCAAAGCCGATTTGATCGACCTTGGAATAGGAAAATATCGCTGACCGCTTAAAAGGTAAATAGTGGACGAATCCCTCGGTAATTGTTTCTAAGGCTTCGTTAAAATTACGGGCACGAATGATCGAATCGTTAAACATTAGGACCGGATCCTTCCATTGCTGTTCTGTTTGCGTAATAGAGAGGGTAGATTTTCCATTTTGTAAAAGTTGCAAGGCATGGTTCATAAAACTAGAAAAGTTTACTTTTCGATTAGCCTTCGTACAGACGAGCAAATAACGGTCTTCAAAGGGAATCGTCAATAGATCACTTTCACTATCATGGGAAGTATATTTCAATAAAAGTTCCGTTAATTCAAAGATCGTCTCTGCCTTTAGTTCCGCCTGTTGATGGTATAAGGATTTAGCCTTGTCAAACCATTTTTCAACGCTGTAGTCGTGTCCCTGTTTTTCTACAACAGCAATCCAATCGATTGGAATTTGTCTTGAACAGACCAAATGTTTTAAAAAGACGTCGTTCGTAAAAGGGTTATCTACTTGTTTCGATAGCAATTTTTCCTTAATTTTCGTAAACACATACTGGATAGCTTGGTAATCTTTATGGGTGCAACGATTCGTCGTTTTCGTTGCGTAATGAACGGAACTTTCGATTAGGGCAAGCAGGAATTGGCTAATGTAGTGGTGGCCAATTCTTTCCTTCCACTGTACATTGATTTCTTCAATTATTTCTTCTTTGTCTAATTGGGAGTTAAATAGGACGTCTGTAAAAATATTAATTGCAGCGATCATTTCGTATTGCGAACTTTTCCCCATGTTCAAGTAATCTTCCTCCATCTGTTTCCACTCGCGCAAAATATCTTCTTTATGAGTTTGTATTTTGCACAAGCCGTAATGTAGCAACTCATTTAAATGCTGATGTAAAATGAGTGTCATTGTCAAAAAACCCCTTTCAAAAGATGCATATTTGTATGCGCTTACATAAAAGAATATAAAAAATACCTAAGGCGATACGATGGAGAAACCTTGACACTTTTCCTCGACTTAGTAAGTTTCAAAGTAGCCGTCAATACTTAAGGTAATATTAGCAAAAATGCCTTCAAATGACAAGGACAAAGGAACTAAATCTATACCCCCTTTTTTATGCGCAGTTTTAGCTTTTGTCTTTTCCGTTCTCCCTGTTTTTTGGAGGAAACGTTGGGGAAAAAAAGTGGCTTAAATGCGTATAAAAGTAGGTATGTTTTGTCTTTTCTTTTTTCAAATACGAAAAATTTAGGAATTGGTAATTTGTCAAAAAGCTTTAGAATACTAAGGTAAGAAAACTTGTTGCCTATAGGTAAGTGCCAAACCCTATAGCAAAACCTCAAAATGTAAGGGTTTACAATAAGGGAGGGAGCGTGTTTAACGTATCGTGTTAAGGATAGAAAAGGGAGGAAAAAAGATGAGTCGATTAGGCAAAAAAATAATGTTACTTTTATCTATTGTTGTTTTAAGTGTTTTTAGTGTAGGTGTTCCAAAGGTAAACGTTCAAGCCCAAACCAATGAGATTGCAAGTGCTATAGCTTATGCTTGTAAAGTTGATGGATCGAGTATTATTCCAGATTATATCACTATCGATATGATAGTCACACCAAAATTATCGTTGCCTAAGCAGGCTGAAGCAAATAGTCAAATAGATGTCGCAAATAATAGTGCTGATATTTCCATCGATTTAACCGGGGTATTAAATGATCTTCGTAGCCTAATCAATCCTTTTAATGGTGAGGCGAAGGAGTTTTGGTTAGAAGCTAATGGACAAGAAATTAATTTCGTAGGAGAGGGAGGGGTAGCTTTCCCAGAGACTTCTCACGAAGCGGACGATACAGCAATTCATTTTTCTATTCCGGGTGAAGACTTCAGCTTAGCAATAGGAGAAGAAGACCTTAAGATTGAAGCGGGAACGATTAAAGCTTCGATTATTACAAATTTAGCTACGTTATCGGTCACATGTGAACCACAAACTGATTCACAAATTGCGACCATTCAAGTAGCAAACGATGACAATAAGGATACCGACGTACCAGAAGATGACCAAAGTTCTGAAGAAGGAGACAAGAAGGACGAACCAGAGAATGAAGAGAAAGAGCCAAGGATCGATGAAGAGGAATTAGAAACTAATCCAGCGCCTATTGTAGAAGAACAGCCTGAAGTAGCAGGAGATATAGCCTATACATGTAAGATTATGGGTTCTAGTATTCTTCCAGAGGATGTAGCGATCGCTATGAATGTCTCCCCTCGCATGTCACTTCCTGAAGCTGTGAAGCCAGATACTAAATTTACGGTGCGGGATGTAACGGCGGATATTTCTATTTCCCTGACCGGGGTCTTAAATGATTTACGTGCTTTAATTAACCCTTTTAACGGGAAAGCGAATGAATTTATGTTTGAAGTAAACGGAGAAAAGGTTAATATCGTCGGCGAAGAGGGTGCACGTTTTCCAGAAACTAATCATGGCCCAGGGGATGAGGAGATTTCCTTTACCGTGAAGGCAAATCATTTCCCTGTTACTTCAGGTAAAGAAGATGTAGAAATTCATGCAGGAGCAATTCAAGCGAACATCGAATCAAAATTAGCTACCTTGACTGTCGCCTGTAATCCAGTAGATGGAGAAAATACCCTCGTCGGATTTGTAAAGGTTAGCGAAGAAGCAGAGGATATCGTTGAACCAATCGATTCAGATGCAGGGGATGCGCCAAAAGCTGGAGCGAAGAGTAATGAGAATAATCAAGGTGGGGAACCAGCTGGAACCCAAGCTTCTGGAAGTCATTCAATGATTAGTACGAACCAAGGTATAGACCAAGGAAAAGATAGCCCAGGGAAGGGAATGCCTCCGTACACTGGTAACCATAAGCTACCTACTACGGCAACCATATATCCTTTATTAATTGTTCTAGGCATTGCCTTTGTCTTTAGTGGTGGTTATGTCTTATTAAAACGTCGAAAAAACTTTTCAACCGAATAAAGTTGCAACATTAGATTTAGGGAGATAGGAAAAACGGTTGGGTTGCCCGTCAAGGTCTTCCCAACTGTTTTTTATCCCTTGAAAAGGGCTGTGGTGAAAGCATGATTAACTTACGAACTTATTTTAGAAACCGTTTAATAAGAGAAGTACTTATCCTACATAAATTACTACTTTCGCCACTAATATAATCGATTACTTGTTAAAAGTTTAAATAAAGAAAATATAAAAAGGGGGATTTCTATGGGGTTTATTCGTTATGTATCTGAAGAGTTCAAAAAAATTTTCCATAACCGTGTCGCCCTTGTATCGTTGATCGTCGCCTTACTCGTTCCTTTAGTTTATGCGATGATAATTCTTTCAGCAACTTGGCATCCCTTAGACAACTTGGATAACGTACCAATCGCAGTAGCTAATCATGATGAAGGGGCAAAAAGTGACGGCGAGTATATTAATATAGGGGAACAACTCGTAGAAAACTTATCCAACGACGATCAACTAGGCTGGGAATTTGTAACGGAGGAAGAGGCGAGGAAAGGTGTAGAAAATCAAGAATATTTTATGGCTATTATTGTTCCAGAAGATTTTTCTAAAAAAGCAATCACCGTAATGGACGACCAACCGCAAAAGCCAGAGTTACAATTTATTCAAAATGAAGGAATGCATTACCAAGGGGCGACAGTTACGAATGCTGCAGTAGAATCTTTACACAATCAGTTAGCGACGCAAATTACTGAAACCTATGTCGCAACGGTTTTTGAACAGCTCGGCGAGGTACGGGATGGTTTTAAAGAAGCCCACGATGGCTCGGAACAAATTTACGATGGTACGAAACAATTGAAGGATGGAACTGGGGAACTTCTTAGTAATTTAGTAGAAAGTGCACCGGATATCCAAAGGTTAGCCTCCGGAGCCCAGGAAGCCCATGCCGGAAGTATTTTGTTGCATCGTACTTTACAGGAAAAATTACCCGATATCCAACGTTTAGCTGATGGTGGAGTACAGCTGAAGGATGGTACGAGTCGCTTGTATACGGGAACGTCCGCTTTATACGATGGGACTAAGCAGGCAAAGGCGGGGATCGATGAGCTAATTCAACGGGGACTTGGGCAACTATCTCCCGGGAGTCAACAGTTATATGAAGGAACTTTACAGGCTCAGGAAGGGGTCCATGAAACAATCGCATCGATGGAAGCTTTAGAAGAAAGCTTATCTTTTCTGGCTTCTATCGATAAAGAAAGTCCAGTGTATGATGGAATTTTTAATGAAACCTTAGGGCAGCTTCGTGAAGGCCTTAAGCATGCTCCGCAAAAGAAAAAGGATTTTCAGAGGCTAGTCGATGGAGCGAAACAGTTGCGCGATGGGCTGAAGGAAGGGGAAGACTTTTATAACGGGATGTTAGCCCTTCAAGACGGTTTAGGCCAGTTGAACGCAGGAGCGAAAGAGTTACATGACGGAGCGTATCAGCTAGACCAAGGGGCAGGTGAGTTATCGTCGGGGACTTATTCGGTTTTTCTTGGCTGGCAGGAGTTGATCGAAAATGTCGGGAAGCTCGACGATGGGTTAGGCCAAATTGCTGCTGGAACGATGTCGGTAGAAACCGGATGGAGTCGTCTCACCGACGGAGCTTCCGCCCTTGATAACGGAGCCTTGAAATTAAAGGACGGAAGTGGTCAATTGGAGGAAGGTTTACGAGGTGGGAAGGAGAGAACGGCAGGAATTAATCCAACGGAAGAAAATGAAGAAATGTTTGCTTCTCCGGTCGTTTTAAATGGAGAAGTTATTAACACTTTCGAATATTATCGCGATGCTAATGCTCCATATATTATGACTTTGGCTCTTTTTGTTGGCGTCTTCGCCCTATCCTTTGTACTACCCTTTAGTAAACCGGCAACATTACCATCGAATGCAATGACTTGGTACTTCGGTAAAGTTGTTAAACTATCGCTTTTTGCTCTTTTACAAGCCCTGTTTATTGCTCTTTTTGCCTTATTCGTTCTCAAGATGCAGGTAGTTAGTGCCTTTTCCCTTGTTTGGTTTTCCCTTTTCGTAAGTCTAACCTTCTTAATGATCTTACTATTTTTAATTGCTTTAGCCGGAAATGTCGGGCGTTTTATTGCCCTTGCCTTTGCAGTTATGCAACTATCGACGACGGGATCTGCTTTACCAATTCATATGTTGCCTGAGAATTTACGAAATTTAAGCGTCTATTTACCTTTTACTTATTCCATCGATGGCTATAAAAATATTATCACTTTAGGAGACATGTCTAGACTTTCCTATGATGTATCCGTCCTAGCTATTTTCTTAGTATTAAGTATTGTACTATCTTTACTCGTCTTTTACTTCCGTTACCGTTTCGTATTAGTGAATCAAAACAGGGCGGTAGAAGAAGTTGAGGTTGCAAGGGAATAAGCTGTGCGAGGTATCCGGAGGATTAGGTTCTATTCTTGTACGATATTTACTGTCTTCGTTTGCTATTGATTTTCATTTTGTGGTAAAGTATATTAAGATACAGTTAGTATGTTTGTAGTCAACTTCGTCGTATAGTCGGTAAGGGAAAGGATGTAACGCATTATGTCAACAGTAGTGAATGTGCTCTTAGTAATCGATATTATTATTATGATTGCTTTAATCGTCTTACAATCGGGAACGAGCGCTGGCCTATCAGGGGCTATTTCCGGCGGAGCGGAGCAATTATTTGGAAAAAGAAAGGCCCGAGGAATGGATTTGTTTTTACACCGTGGGACGATTGTGACGGCGGTTATCTTTTTCGTACTTTCTTTTATTAGTGCCTATATTTTATAAAGGAAATTCCCTTGTTGCAAAGTCTTTGTAATAAGGGAATTTTTATTTTTTTAAAGGAGATTTGTTATAATAAAACTACTTATCAATACATTGAAGGAGAATGAAGTTCGTGCAAATTAAGTTACCAGCACCTTTTACTTTTGAAGCCGGACCGCGGGCGGTGTTATTATTACATGGCTTTACAGGTAATTCCGCGGATGTGCGGATGTTAGGCCGTTTTTTAGAAAAACATGGGTATACTTCCTATGCGCCGATTTATCGGGGCCATGGAAAGGAGCCCGAAGCTTTATTAGATTATAGGCCGGAGGATTGGTGGGAGGATGCCCAGAAGGCATATGATCACTTGCAAGATTTAGGTTATAAAGAAATCGCTGTAGTCGGTCTTTCCCTTGGTGGTGCTCTAGCCTTACGTTTAGCTAGTTGTCGCCAAGTTAAAGGAGTCGTACCGATGTGTACGCCGGTGCTTTGCGACCAGTTGGACAAATTAATTTGGGCCTATAGCTATTACGCCCGGCAGTATAAGCAGTTAGAAGGTAAGGCAGAAGAGACGGTGGAGGAGGAAGTCAAGCTTTTACTAGAGGCATCAAAACCTTTATTTGAAGCAATCGGTCCTTTTATAGAAGATACTTTATCCTTTGTAGAACTAATTTACACGCCTGCCTTTGTTGTCCAGGCACGAAAGGACGAAATTATTAATCCGGAAAGTGCCCAGTTGATTTACGAAAAGCTTGAAAGTATCGATAAAAATTTAAAATGGTATGAAAACTCACCCCATGTCATTACGACGGGACCTGAGCGTAACCAATTGCATGAGGATATATTACAGTTTTTAAATGGCTTAGATTGGGAAGAGTAAAAGCTTTAAATTATGGAAAGATAAAACGTAGCCATACTATATAGAAAGAGGGTGAGAAGGTGGAAGAATTAATGACGGAAGAAATTTTACAGTACTTTGAAGAAAGTGGCTCCCGTCCTCTAACAGTTCATGAATTAGAAGATGTCTTTGAATTAGAAGGAGCTGACCAATTTAAACTCCTCGTTAAATCTTTAAATCAATTAGAGAATGAAGGTAGGTTGGTGCGCACTCGAAGGAACCGTTATGGCCTACCTGAAAAAATGAACCTCCTTCGTGGGAAAATAGAAATGAATAAAAAGGGATTTGCCTTTTTAATTCCAGAGGATCCACGAAAGGCGGATGTGTATATTCATTCTAATGATTTAAACTCGGCCATGAATGGCGATACAGTCATCGTGCGTTTAGAACGGGGAGGCTCGGTTCACCAACGGGCTGAGGGTGTCGTCATTCGGGTAATCGAACGAGCCAATCATCAAGTTGTCGGTACCTTCGAGGCTATATCGAACTTTGGTGTAGTCGTCGCAGATGAAAAGCGAATTTTAAATGAAATTTTTATTCCGGAAGGTCTTACTTTAGGGGCTGTTACCGGCCATAAAGTAATTGTAGAAATTACAAAATATCCAGAACATGGACGGAGTGCTCAAGGGGCCGTTGTTCAAATTTTAGGACATAAAAATGATCCCGGCGTCGATATTTTGTCTATTATTTATAAGCATGGCTTCGAAATCGACTTTCCCGATGCTGTTTTAGAAGAAGTTGCTACCGTTCCTGAAACCGTGCAGGAAGAAGAACTTCAAGGTAGGCGCGATCTTCGAGATAAGACGATCGTGACTATCGATGGCGAGGATGCAAAGGATTTAGATGACGCTATTCGGGTTGAGCAATTACCTAATGGAAACTTGCTATTAGGGGTCTATATAGCCGATGTCAGCTATTATATTAAGGAAGGTTCAGCCCTCGATGAAGAAGCCTTTTCTCGAGCTACGAGTGTATACCTTGTCGATCGCGTAATACCGATGATTCCTCATCGCCTCTCTAATGGAATATGTTCTTTAAACAAAGGGGAAGATCGCCTCGTTTTAGGAATCGAAATGGAAATCGATGGCAGGGGCCAAGTCGTTAGTCATGAAATTTTCGAAGGAGTGATTCGTTCGACAGAAAGGATGACCTATACGGATGTAAATAAGATCCTTGTCGACGAAGACGAAGCGACTCGGGAGAAGTTTAAAGAGCTTGTACCGCAGTTTGAATTAATGGAAACTGTGGCGACGATTTTACACCGGAAGCGGCGAAAGCGTGGTGCCATTGACTTTGATTTTAAAGAACCGAAGATTATCGTTGATGATACGGGGAAACCTATCGATATTACGGTTCGTGACCGTTCGGTGGCAGAACGAATCATCGAGGAGTTTATGCTTTGTGCCAACGAAACCGTTGCTGAACATTTTCATTGGTTGGACGTTCCTTTTTTATACCGAATTCATGAGGATCCGGACGAAGCGAAGTTGGAACATTTCTTTCAGTTTTTAGCTGGTTTGGGCTATGTTGTCAAAGGTACGGCTCAGGATGTCCACCCTTTAGAATTACAAAGACTTTTAGAAAAAATTAAAGGGAAACAAGAGGAACTTGTCATATCGAAATTAATGTTACGTTCTTTAAAGCAGGCGAAATATGATCCGAATAGTATCGGGCATTTCGGTCTTTCGACTCCGTTTTATACTCATTTTACGGCACCGATTCGTCGGTATCCTGACTTAACCGTCCATCGCCTTATTAGGAAGTACCTTTTAGAAGGGGATATGTCTTCGGAGACTATTAACTATTGGAAGGGTAAGATGAGCGAAATCGCTACCCATAGCTCGGAGCAAGAACGGGCAGCGGTAGATACGGAACGGGAGGTCGATGATTTAAAGAAGGCCGAATATATGCAGGATAAGATCGGTGAAGTTTATGAAGGGGTTGTTAGTTCTGTCACAAGCTTTGGTCTCTTCGTAGAATTACCGAATACGGTCGAAGGTCTCGTCCATGTAAGTTTTATGACCGATGACTATTATCACTATTCAGATCAGCATCAAGCCTTAATTGGAGAAATGTCTAGGAAGGTGTATCGAATTGGGGATGCGGTCACTGTCAAAGTGACGAAGGTCGATGTCGAGGAACGTTCGATAGACTTTCAATTAGTAGAGAATAATGAGATGTAAAGCTATAAATAGTAAAGACCCTCAGTGTTTAGTAGGCTGTGGGTCTTCTTTCCGTTATAATAGAGGTAGTAGTTGGGAAAGGGGGAAGGAAAGTGTCCAAACGACAGGATAAACCAATTGCACAAAATAGAAAAGCTCGCCATGATTATTTTATCGATGAAACCTTTGAAGCAGGTCTAGTCTTGAAAGGGACGGAAATTAAATCGATTCGGGCTGGTAAAGTAAACATTAACGATGCCCACGTACGAATTATGAACGGTGAAGCCTTCGTCATCAATATGCATATCGCACCTTATGAACAAGGGAATCGATTCAATCATGATCCGACCCGGTCACGAAAGTTATTACTGCACCGTCGGGAAATTGATAAGCTGTATGGAAAAGTACAGCAAAAAGGCTATACAATCGTCCCGTTAAAGCTTTATATTAAACACGGTTATGCCAAGCTCTTAATTGGCCTTGCCCGCGGTAAGAAACTGTATGATAAAAGAGAAACCTTGAAGCAGAAGCAAATGCAAAGGGATATTGACCGGGCAATGAAAGATATGGCCCGATAAATGGAAGAAGCTAGTATATTAGGGACCTTGCATAATTTAATCGATATGTTATAATATACAATGCAGATGGTTTTGAACCCATCGCAAGCTTAATTTACTTACTATCGGGGACGTTTTGGATTCGACAGGGGTAGGTTGAGCTTAAGTGGCACACTCGAGGTTACGTCTCGTAAAACGTTACAAGCCTATAACTGGCAAAGAAGAAAATTTCGCTTTAGCTGCTTAATAGCACCTAAAGGATCCTTCCTGTTATCGCCCGTGTAATAGGAAAGGGTCTCAATTATAGCGGGCTAGACGTACAGTCCTCCGTCTGTGGAAGGTACGTTGAACGTAATCAGACTAGCGCTTCCTTGGCCTGTCGGTCGGCATAAGGGAGTTGCGAAAACGAGTAGATCGACTATGGTGTGTAGAAGCTTAAGTGGCAATATCTCTGGACGCGAGTTCGAGTCTCGCCGTCTCCATTTTAATTAGTTACAAATTGCGCTAGGATAGGCGCTGACGATATTAGCTTTTCTCGTACCGTTTTGAATCATGGTGAGGAAGTACTTATATATGCTAATAGTCAGATTGAGTGTTGCCTACAGTGACGATTAACCTCCTACCTCTCGTTATATCCGAAAGGTAGGAGGTTTTTTTCATTGATTTCCTGTTATCTAGATAAATAGTACTATATTTTGAAAGGGCTATTAGTTATTTATTTTAAGTTATTTTTTCCTTATCTAACTTTCGTGTTATAATAACATTAAAAATATATAGAAGGGTGTGAGAAAGAAAGAATCTATAGACAACCTCTCTGCCAGTCGATCCTTTCGTTAGCTTTCAGTAATTAGAATAAATCAAATAGTGAGGGAAGGGATATGAATACATATTTTATTGCCGGTCATGCTCGGTTACCAGGAGGAATGGCAGCACGAAATATGTTTGAGACGTTAACGATTACCGCTGAAATCGATAAGAAGTACGGTGTGATCGTATCGGCAAGTTGTACATTGGCTACAGAACATGCCAGAATTTTTGTGGAGCAACTTTTACGAGGTTATAGTTTGAACGACGGCATTGATGAGCCGATTGCAATTGTTAAGGAGCGTTATCTCGGTAAGGCAAGCAATGCATTAGAATCGGCCTTGCGGGATTTGTATAAGCAGTATAATAAAGCAAAATCAGTGCTCGAAGCATAAATTGATGAATATATATTTGAAAAATATAATATATATGTTATAATTCAAATGAAAGCGCTTAAAAAGACAAAAGAAGATTATAAACTGTCTAGTTTATTCTTTATTCCACGCCGGAATAAATCCAATAAACAAGAGCCAGTTTTAGTAACTACGCATGTGCCTATTGTGTAGCTATTAAAACTGGCTTTTTTTCGTACCTAGGCTTCGTTGCTCATTTATTATTTACATACATTCATCGTTTCTTTAGTGAAGGAGGGATATAGGGGGAAGATACGATGTTAGTAAAAGGGAGGTTATGGAATTGGAAAACGAACGCTTAGTTAAAATTTTGAGCAATAAAGACGTTTTATCCTTAGCCTTTGGTGCAATGATTGGTTGGGGATGGGTAGTTACGACGGGTATTTGGATTTCACAGGCAGGTTCTTTAGGTGCGATGATTGCTTTTTTAATAGGAGGATTTTTAGTTATTTTAGTCGGCTTAACCTATGCCGAATTATCTTCCTCGCTTCCATTAGTAGGAGGTGAGTTGATTTATAGTTTTAAAGCAATGGGTAGGGTTGCTTCCTTCGTAACGACCTGGGCGATTGTTTTAGGTTATGTATCGGTCGTTGCCTTTGAAGCCGTAGCCTTACCGACAGTGTTCGAATATCTAGTTCCAAATTACAGTAAAGGTTACCTTTATACCGTAACCGGCTGGGATGTAACGATAACATGGGCCGGTGTAGGAATGCTTGGTTCGGTCATTATTGCTTGGATTAATTACCGAGGGATCAAGTTTTCTACAGCGATCATGTATATTTTAACTCTACTTATTGCAATTTCTGGTGTGCTCCTTATTACGGGAAGCGGTTTTAGCGGTAATGTTGCCAATATGACTCCCTTGTTCCATAAAGGGTTGGCTGGATTATTGACCGTTGTCATTATGACACCATTTATGTTTGTAGGTTTTGATGTGATTCCTCAGGCTGCGGAAGAGATTAATTTACCGCCAAAGCGAATAGGTCAATTATTAATCTTTTCAGTCGTCTTAGCGGTTCTTTGGTATGTCATGATTATTTTCGGTGTATCTTATATTTTAACGCCTGAGGAAATGGCAGTTTCAAACCTCGTCACGGCCGATGCGATGGCGAAGGCTTTTGGCCATAGTCAACTGATGGGAAATATTTTAGTACTTGGAGGAATTGGGGGAATTTTAACTAGTTGGATAGGTTTTTATGTAGGTGGAAGTCGAGCGATCTACGCATTAGCAAAGGCAGGTATGTTGCCGAAGTTTTTGGCGGATTTGCACCCTAAGTATAAGACCCCTTATAAGGCGATTATATTAATTGCCGTGTTTTCTACGGCGGCGCCTTTATTTGGGAGACCAGCCCTCGTTTGGCTTGTAGACGCTGGAGGGTTAGGGTTAATCGTCGCATGGTTTATGGTATCTGTTTCCTTTTTAATCCTGCGTAAGAAAGCACCAGATATGGATAGGCCTTTCCGGTTAAAGGCAGGAAATCTCGTCGGATGGCTCGCGGTATTTATGTCGATAGGTGTTGGAATTTTATATATGCCAGGTATGCCCTCTGCTTTACTTTGGCCTTATGAATGGTTAATTATTATTAGTTGGACAATAATCGGTTTTGTTCTATATCGATTTAGTATGCGAAAGCGAGAGGGGCGGGAAGTAGACGAGTATTTGAATAGGGAAATTGCCCGCGTCCTTAATTATCGTGAGAAGGTAGCTGAAAAGGAAGGTCGGGTAGCTTCATCCCTCCGTTCTAGACCGGAGAAAGGTGAACAAGCCCACCAGATGTAAGCGGATACAGATAAAACGATGAAGAGGTGAAGGATGATGTCGAAATATCGTGTTGCAGTGGATGTAGGTGGTACGTTTACGGATGTGTTTGTTTTTGATGAGGAAAGTAAAAAGGTGAATATTGCTAAAACACCATCGACACCGAAAAAGCCGCAAATCGGCGTATTAAACGGTATTAAAAAAGCAGATATTGCTGGTGAAGACATCACGATGTTCTCTCATGGTACAACGGTAGGTACGAATGCCTTAATTGAAAGAAAATTACCAAGAACAGCCTTAATTACGACAAAGGGTTTCCGTGATATTCCTGAAATTCGTCGTGGAACGAAACTAGATCTATGGGATGCTTATAAGGACGTAGCAGATCCTTATATTAAAAGGCGGGATCGTTTTGAAATTGATGAGCGAATCGATTATGCGGGGAAGGTCATCAAAGAGGTTGACGAGGAGGAAGTCGTTGAATTAGCTAGGTTGCTGAGAAAGCGTGGCATTAAGTCTGTAGCCATCGGTTTCATGAATGCCTACGTTAATGGAGAAAATGAACGGAAAGTGAAGGAGATATTATCCCGTGAAATACCTGACTTACACATTAGTTTGTCGAGTGAAGTGCTTCCGGAAATTTTCGAACATGAGCGATTGAGTACGACGATTATTAATGCTGTATTAGGGCCTACTGTCGGGAACTATGTCAAGGATTTAGAGGAAGAAGTAAAAACGATTGGTTACGATGGCGATATTTTAGTTCTACATTCTGGGGGCGGGGTGATGACGGCTAATACGGTTTCAAAGTTTGCTTCCCGTACAGCTAGTTCCGGTATAGCCGCAGGAGCAATTGCTAGTCGTTATATCGCCCAATTGTGTGGCTTTAAACATGCAATTGGTCTGGACATGGGAGGAACGAGCACCGATATATCTTTAGTTTACGACGGTGAATTAAAGGTAACGAAGGATTGGTACATTGAGTATGGTTATCCGATTGGTTTTCCAAGTATAGAAGTATTAACAATTGGAGCGGGAGGAGGTAGTATTTCTTGGATCGACGAAGGAGGTTCTTTACGAAATGGTCCGCAAAGTGCCGGGGCTGAACCAGGACCAGCTTGTTATGGAGCTGGCGGAACAGAGCCGACGAACACCGATGCCAACGTTATTTTAGGACGATTGAATACAGAATTGTTAAACGGTCAGCTTCGTTTAGATAAACAGAAGGCGATGGAATCGGTTCGGCATATTTGTGATACTTTTGGCTATACGGAATATGAAGCCGCCCATGCTATTTTACAAGTAGCGAATGCGAACATGGCCGATGCTTTACGGTTAATTTCCGTTAGTAAGGGATATGACCCAAGGGATTTTGTTCTCGTAGCTTTTGGTGGTGCCGGCGCTTTGCATAGTGCTTATTTAGCTAAAGATTTAGGAATTCCCCATGTAATTATTCCGAACCAACCAGGGGTTGGCGGTGCCTTAGGTTGCTTATTGGTCGACTTCAGGCACGATCTATCACAAACCTTTGTAAAACGAGTTAGCGAAGCAACGAAGGAAGAGCTGGAGGAACGCTTTATTGAAATGGAGAAGGAAGCGGTGCGGCTTTTAGAGCAAGAAGGTGTGAAAAAGGAAGATATGAATTTAATCCGTCATATTGAAATGCGCTATGAAGGCCAGTGGCGTTCCCTCGATGTAGTCGTTGGTAAACCGTTATTTTCTTTAAAAGAAGCAGTAAGGCGATTCCACGAAGAGCATGAACGTGCTTATGCTTTTTCAAATGAAAAAGTAGAGGTTGAAATTTATGGCTTAGGTATCGAAGCGATTGGTACGGTGCCAAAGCCAGAATTCGTAAAGCTGACGGTAACTGGAAGCTTGGCGGAGGCTAGAAAGAACTATAGGAATATTTTCTTTAAGGAAGAAGGGGGCTTTGTTAAGACGCCCATTTATGATAGAGAAAAGCTACCAACGGATGTGGAGTTTTACGGACCGGCAGTTATTGAGCAGCTAGATTCAACGGTTGTAGTTCCACCAAGCTTTAAGGCGAAGGTAGATCCGTATCGCAATATTATCATTACTGTTTAACATAGGAGGTTGAATAAAGGATGACGACAACTTTTACGTCAAAGTTAGATCCAGTGACGTTTGAAGTTTTAAAAAATGGTTTTATTAATTTAGTGGACCAAATGTCTGAACAAATTTTACGGACATGTTACTCCTTTGTTATTTATAATCGAGACTTCAGTTGTGCCTTATGTGATGCCGAAGGGGATACCGTAATGCAAGGGACGCAGGATATCGCCGTTCATGTAGGTACCCTTCATTTAACGGCGAAGGCCGTCATCGAGGATTTTGGAGATGATATCCATCCTGGAGACGTATTTCTTATCAATGACCCTTACCGAGGAGGAACGCACTATAATGATGTTCGAGTCATTCGTCCGGTTTTTTATGAAGATAAATTAATAGCCTTCATGCAGGCGAATGGGCATTGGGCCGATGTTGGTGGGGCAGTTCCGGGATCCTTCGATGTCTCCGCTAAAGATATTTTTGGTGAAGGTGTACGGATTCCACCTTTACGAATTTGGAGTAAGGGAGAGTATCAAGAGGACGTTGCGAAGATGCTCGTTTCCAATATGCGGGCTCCTGAAGAAAGACTCGGTGACTTACGGGCTCAAGCCGAAGCAACGAAGGTTGCCGAGGAAGAGTTACATCGCTTGATTGAAAAGTATGGATTAGAGACGGTAGAGATTGCCTTTAAAGAGTGCCAGGATTATGTTGAACGTTTGACTCGAGCTCGTTTACGGGAACTTCCGAATGGAACTTGGGAAACGACAGATTTTATCGATATGGATCCTGCTATAGGAGATGGGTTAATTCCAATTAAAATTAAGATGACGATTGAAGATGAACAAATTCACTATGATCTAACCGGAACGAATGAATCAATTAGTTGCTTTTTAAATTCTACTTTGGGATCGGCCTTATCGGGTCTCTATGCAGGAACAAAAACCTTTTTCCCAGACACGCCGTTAAACTCAGGTTTTTACCGAGTGATATCAACGACAATTCCAGAGGATTCTGTCGTTAATGCAAAGTATCCGGCACCTGTTGCAGGCTTTTGCTCTGGCTCCTATGAAAAAATAATGAATGCCTGTTTTGAATTATGGTCCCACGTTATGCCGGAAAGGGCTCTAGCCTGTTCCTTTAATCTGGAATACTTATTAATCGGTGGTTGGGACAAACGAAAAAAAGACGAAGATCGTTATTTCATGTGGTATGACTGGATGGCTGGAGGTCACGGAGGTCGCCATAATCTAGACGGAGCCAATGCAATGTCTCCAGTGTTCGGTCTAGGGTTAAGTGTTCAACCTTGTGAAGGACAGGAACGTTTAACACCGGTGTTAACTACTGAGCATCGGATTATTACGGATTCGGGTGGACCAGGTGAGTTTCGTGGCGGTTGTGGAGTACAAAAAGGTGGTTTATTAACGGATGTCGAAGATAGTGTTATGTCCGTTTGTTGCGATCGTTCTCGAGCCGTTACTTGGGGAATTCAAGGAGGATTACCTTCGATTCCACACGGTAACTGGCTGAACCCTGGTACGGAGAAAGAGCAGTATTTAGGAGCATTCTTCTCGAATGTACCGGTGAAGTCAGGGGACAGCTTTACGCGTCCATCCGCTGGAGGTGGTGGAATTGGTGACCCTTTAAAACGTAAGCCTCAAAAAGTGCTAGAGGATGTCATCGATGGCTACGTTTCGGTAGGACGGGCAGAAAAGGATTACGGTGTAGTAATTGTACCAATTGACCCAGAAATCGACCACTACGAAATCGATATGGAAAAAACCGAAGAAGCTCGCGACTATATTCGTCGTCATCGAAAACAATGGCTGAAGGAACCAATTGAAAGCGTATACGAGAAGTACCAACAGGGTGAAATAGATGAACTTGATTTGATCCGTCGTTATGGCGTTATTTTGGATTATGAAACGGGTAAAGTTTTAGAAAAGTCTACAGCTCAATATCGTGAAGCGATGGTTAAACGAACGATTCCGTTTTGGGATTAACAATTATACAAGGAGGAATAAACATGAAGACGAGAACTGAAGTTTTACAGGAAAAACGTGATGAATTCGTTTCAAGGGCAATTAGTAATGGAAACCGTCACTTTGCTAAAGAGGCTAAAGGAGCGACGATTATCGATATTGAAGGAAACGAGTGGATCGACTTTGCCGCTGCGATAGGTACCTTGAATGTCGGTCACAGCCATCCTAAGGTAGTAGAGGCAGTGAAAGATCAAGTAGATAAGTTTACCCATCCTGGTTTTAACGTCATGATGTATGAGAGTTATATCGAATTAGCTGAAAGATTGGTAGAAGCGGTTCCGGTATCCTATCCGGCCGGTGTCGGACTCTTTAACACAGGGGCAGAAGCGGTCGAAAACGCTGTGAAAATGGCAAGAAAATATACAAAAAGAAAGGCTGTCGTATCCTTTCGAGGAGCCTTCCATGGTCGGACAAATTTAACGATGGCTATGACAAGTAAAGTTCGCCCCTATAAAGAAGGCTTTGGTCCCTTTGCTGGAGAAGTATATCAAGCGCCTTTTCCGTATATGTATCGGAAGCCAGAAGGGATGACCGATGAGGCGTATATCGATCATGTTATCCAACAATTTAAAAACTTTTTTGAAACGACTGTATCCCCAGAGGATGTCGCCTGTGTCGTCATGGAGCCCGTTCAAGGGGAAGGAGGCTTTATCATACCGCCAAAACGTTTTGTTCAGGAGGTCTTTGCCTTTTGTAAAGAGAACGATATTATCTTTGTAGCTGATGAAATCCAAACTGGTTTTGGTCGGACTGGTAGTCTTTTTGCTTTTGAACAGTTCCATATCGAACCAGATTTACTCTTGCTTTCAAAGTCTATTGCAGCTGGGCTACCCTTGAGCGCTGTTGTAGGAAGGAGGGAAATAATCAATGCACCGGAAGCTGGTGAATTGGGTGGAACATATTCCGGAAGTCCGCTAGCTTGTCGTGCCGCTCTAGCTGTGTTGGAAATTATGGAGGAAGAAAAGTTACCAGAGCGGGCGGAGGAGATTGGTGCTAAGCTTGAAGAAAGGTTACGCTCTTTCCAAGAACGTCATTCCTTCATCGGTGAAGTTCGTCGTCTAGGGGCGATGGTGGCCTTTGAAGTAGTTAAGGATCAGCAAACGAAGGAGCCGGATGCTCCTTTGACCCAGAAAATTGCTCAGGAAGCAAATCGAAAGGGATTACTTTTATTAACGGCTGGACTTTTCAATAATGTTATTCGCTTTTTAACCCCGCTTGTGATTACGGATGAGGAGTTAAATAAAGGATTAACGATTTTAGAAGCTACTTTAGAAACGGTCGAACAGGCAGGAGGAGTGATGCAAAAATGAGTCAGACTGTTCAAGTTACAAATCCAGCAACGGGAGAGGTCATTCGTGAAATTACCTTACAGATAGAAGAAGAGATAATCACGGCGATCGAATCAGCCGAGAAGGCCTTTCATAGGTATAAAGAAACCGATGCCTATGAAAGGGCCGACCTTTTAAAAAATTGGCATAAAAAAATCGTTGCCCGTAAGCAAGAAGTAGCGGAAACGATTACTCTAGAAAATGGTAAACCCTTAAGAGAAGCGATAGCAGAAGTAGATTCAGCACTAAGTTATATCGAATGGTATGCAGAAGAGGCGAAGCGGGTTTATGGTCGGTCGATTCCGGCATCCTCAAGGGATAAGCGAATCCTTGTATCTAAAAGCCCTATCGGTCCGGTTGCAGCGATTACCCCTTGGAATTTCCCAGGTTCAATGATGGTCCGGAAGGCTGCACCGGCTTTAGCTGTAGGCTGTAGTTTTATTGTAAAGCCAGCTTTAGAAGCTCCTTTAACGACGATGCTTTTAGTCGAGCTTGCCCATGAGGCCGGCTTCCCTAAAGATGTTATCCAATGCGTTAATACCCGGGGTAGTGTAGCGGGGGAAGTCTTTTCTAACCATAAAGCGATAAGAAAAATTACTTTTACCGGTTCTACAGAAGTAGGTAAACATTTGATTCGAAAAAGTGCCGATACAGTTAAAAGCATTACGATGGAGTTAGGTGGACACGCACCGGTCATTGTTTGTGCCGATGCGGATCTTGACTTCGCTGTTGAACAAACGATTATGACGAAGTTCCGTAATGCAGGTCAGACTTGTATTTGTGCCAATCGAGTATTCGTTCACGAGTCAATTATGGAAAGTTTTGCTGAAAAGTTAGCGAAACGAGCAAATGATTTAGTCGTAGGAAATGGTCTCGAGGAAACGACTGATGTCGGTCCTGTAATCAATCAAGACAGTTATGAAAAAATTAATAAGCAAATAGAAGACGCGGTAAGTAAAGGAGCCACGGTTCTCACGAAGGAATTAGAAGAAAGTTATCCTGAAGGAACCTACTTCATTCCACCGACGGTTTTGAAGGATGTAACGACGGATA
>CALJVC010000106.1 GCA_937974845.1 uncultured Pseudogracilibacillus sp.
CGTTTTGCTAATTTTTCAGCAAAGCTTTCCATAATTGACTCATGAACGAACACACGGTTTGCACAAATACAAGTCTGACCTGCATTACGGAACTTCGTCATAATGGTTTGTTCGACAGCAAAGTCAAGATCTGCATCGGCACAAACAATGACCGGTGCATGGCCTCCTAACTCCATCGTAATACTTTTAACCGTATCGGCACTTTTTCTAATCAAATGTTTACCTACTTCCGTCGAACCGGTAAAAGTAATCTTTCTTATCGCTTGATGGTTAGAAAACACTTCTCCTGCCACACTACCGGGTGTATTGACGCATTGGATAACATCTTTAGGAAAACCAGCCTCATGGGCAAGGTCGACTAAAAGCATCGTCGTTAAAGGAGCTTCTAAGGCCGGCTTTACAATAAAGCTACAGCCTACAGCTAAAGCTGGTGCAGCCTTCCTGACCATCATCGACCCGGGGAAGTTCCACGGGGTAATCGCTGCAACCGGACCGATAGGACTCTTAGAGACTAAAATCCTTTTATCCCTTGTGGTCGCCGGGATCGTCCGACCATAAACCCGCTTCGCCTCCTCTGCATACCATTCGATATAACTTAAGGCCGAATCGACTTCAGCTCTCGCTTCTTGTAACGGTTTACCGTTTTCTAAAGTAATTGTTTCCGCTACTTCTTGCTTACGGGCAACGATTTTCTCATGCCAGTTTTTTAAAAGGTTGGCCCTTTCATAGGCATCGGTTTCTTTATACCTATGAAAGGCCTTCTCGGCTGATTCAATCGCCGTGATTATCTCTTCTTCCGTCTGTAACGTAATTTCTCGGATGACTTCTCCCGTCGCCGGATTCGTAACTTGAACTGACCTACTCATTTCTGCATCACTCCTCCTGCTTGTTCGACCGTTTCTAAGGTGGCTTCTAAAATCGTTAATCCTTTGTCTAATTCCTCATCCGTAATCACTAGTGGTGTTAAGAAACGAATAACGTTGTTGAAAAGCCCCGCCGTTAGAAGGAGCAATCCCTTTTGATTAGCTTCCTGAGCAATTTTCTGGGTCAAACGTGCATCTGGCTCCTTCGTTTTCTGGTCCTTGACTACTTCAAATGCCACCATTGCTCCTAGGCGACGGACTTCGCCGATGAAGGAATAATGATCTTGAAAGGAACGTAACCTTTCTTCAAGCTTGGCGCCAATCTGCTCCGCCCGCTCGGGTAACTTTTCCTCTTCCATAATTTCTAACACGGCTAAAGCGGCGCGACAGGCTAGCGGACTGCCAGAATAGGTTCCACCTAATTCACCAACTTCCGGCGCATTGATGATTTCCTTCCTTCCAACAACTGCACTTAAAGGTAGCCCGGCTGCAATCGACTTTGAAAGCAAGAGTAAATCTGGTTCAATATGGAACTGTTCGAAGGCAAAGAGGCTACCGGTTCGGCCAAAACCTGTTTGAATTTCATCAGCTACAAAGAGGATGTTTTTCTCCTTACAAAAAGCAAAGACTTCCTGAACAAAACGCTTAGGAGGTATGATAAAGCCACCTTCCCCTTGGACAGGCTCCATAACGACACAGGCGACATCCTCTGGAGATACTGTCGTTTCAAAAAAGTCTTTAAACTGTTGGATAACATAATCAATATAAGCATCATCGGTCATTCCTTCGGGTTTCCGATACATATACGGAAAAGGAGCTTGGTACACTTCCCCAGCAAAGGGCCCAAACCCTTCTTTGTAGGGACGAACTTTACTCGTCATGGCCATCGTTAAATTTGTTCGTCCGTGGAATGCTCCCCTAAAGGAGACGACAGCCTTTCTTTTCGTATATTTTCGGGCCATCTTCACAGCATTTTCTACCGCTTCTGCCCCTGTATTAAAGAGACCGACACCGGCCGAATAGGACACCGGTACTGCCTCTACTAACCTTTCAGCTAATTCGATGTAACTCTCGTACATCATGACGTTAAAACCTGGATGGGTAAACTTCTCTACCTGATCTTTAACAGCTTCTACTACCTTGGGATGACTGTGACCGACATTCAAAGTACCTATCGCAGCGGCAAAGTCGATCCACTCGTTCCCTTCAATATCGATAATCGTCGCTCCTTTAGCCTCTTTAGCAAAGTGACGATTCCCATTACTAATCGCTCTTGAAACGAATTCATCACGTTTTTCCTGTAATACTTCTGTTCTAGTCTTCATGTTTATTCCTCCTTGTGTAATTATTAGTCCCAAAACGGAATCGTTCGTTTAACCATCGCTTCACGATATTGAGCAGTAGACTTTTCTAAAATCTTACCGGTTTCATAATCTAATATGACACCGTAACGACGAATTAAATCGAGCTCATCTATCTCTCCCTGTTGATACTTCTCGTATACGTTTTCAACCGGTTCCTTCAGCCATTGTTTTCGATGACGACGAATGTATTCTCGAGCTTCCTCGGTTTTTTCCATATCGATTTCGTAGTGGTCGATTTCTGGATCAATCGGTACAATCACAACGCCGTAATCCTTTTCTGCCCGTTCTACTGACACATAGCCATCGATGACGTCCTCAAGCACTTTTTGTGGTTTACGTTTTAAAGGATCGCCAAGTCCACCACCTCCAGCTGATGGACGAGTAAAGCTATCGCCTGACTTCACAGGTACATTCGAGAAGAAAGCTCCCAAATATTGTTCTTCGTCCGTACCAGGGTTCAACCAGGTTCCGTGTGGAATCGAAGGTAGTCCCCCTTGAATCCCCCAAGTAACTGCCCGGGAACGATCACAACAAACGGACATAACACTATCTTCGACATTCGTTAATAAACCACCTTTTTGCACCCCACAACCTCCACGAAACTCTCCTGGTCCGCCCGAATCGGTAATAATTCGATGCTCGGTAGTCAACACCGGAGTTAAACGTTCCTGTCCCTCACAGGGTTGGACACTTAACCCTAGGCCGAAAACCGGAGACATTGCGTTCGCACCATCGAGATTATATCGACCACCGTGCCCCCCTGCCATCCAGTCATACCACATGAAATAACGGTCTTCGTCCTTTTTCCGTTTATCCCAGCCACCGATAAGTAAGTACTCTAAGTTAAAGGAACAGGCTAGGGCCCTTTCCGGCATGACATGAGACCATAATTCAAAACAGGCATTCATAATTTTTTCATAGGAGCCGGAACAAAAGCCTGCGACAGGAGACGGATACTTTGCATTGACGACAGAATCTTCTGGGATTGTCGTCGATATCACCCGATAAAATCCCGAGTTTAATGGCGTGTCTGGGAAAAAGGTTTTTGTCCCAGCATAAAGGGCCGATAAAGCTGACCCTAAAGTAGAATTCAAGAAGCAACTTATCGATTCGTTCGTTCCGGTTAAATCGTAATGAATTTGTTCATCCTCGATCGTCATCTTAATTTTAATTGGAATTAACCCATCTCCCTTAGCCGGATCCATATCGATAAAGTCTGTCGTTTCCCACGTACCATTAGGCAGTTCCCGTAAACGAGCCCGGGTTAAACGTTCGACATAATCCTGACACTCTTTAAAGGCTATCTCTACCGTTTCTAATCCATACTTTTCAATCAAGCGATGTAACTCTTCCTCGGCAACCTTCGTT
>CALJVC010000107.1 GCA_937974845.1 uncultured Pseudogracilibacillus sp.
GGATGAAGAAATAGAATTCCTTTGTATTGCTTATGATTTTGAATAAATACCGGAGAGGTTATCTCCGGTATCTCTACATTTCTTCAATTCTTTCACCGAACCGCGCATGGACCAGGGCAGTTCCAGTTAAATCGCCGGCAATATTGTTCGTTGTATTACCTGCATCTATTAATGGAGAGACTGCTGCATAAATAGCTACAATCTCTAATGGTAGATTAAGTGTAGTCATTAGAATAGCCATCATGACAATATCGGCACCTCGGGCTCCAGCTGTTCCCATCGATAGGGCAAGACCTAAAAATACAAATTGCAATATCAGACCAAAAGTAATAGGAATGTCATATAAATTTGCTGCGAATATAGCAGTGACACCGAAGGTAACTGCCAAACCATCCATATTAATCGTTGCACCTAAAGGTAGGGTAAATCCATAGATCTTATCAGAAATACCAAGATCCTTGGATACGTTCATGGATGCTGGTAGAGTAGCATTACTGGATGAGGTCGCAGCAGCTAATAATAAGGCTGGACTCGTTGCTTTGAAAAATTCCCTCGGTTTAAAGGGAGTAAAAAGTCTAATAAACATAGGGTACACTATTAATAATAATATAGCTAGACCGATCAATGCACTTAAAACATAGTATAGAGCTGAGTAAATAATTGATATATCCGTCGTCCCAATTAAATTAGCAATCAATGCCATGACGCCGAGAGGTGCTAGTTTCATAATTGTGTCGGTGATTTTCAACATTAAGATAGCGCCTTCATGAAAGAGCCCTCTAATTGTTGCTACTTTATCACCTAGACTTAACAGTCCGATTCCTATAATCAAAGCTGAAATAATAATTTGTAACATGTTCATTTCTGTAAAACTTAAAAATAAATTGTTCGGTGTCCAAGAAATTAGGTTTTCGATGAAGCTAAAGGATTCGGGTTGAATATCCTCGCCGTTATTCAAAAAACCAGTTGCTGTCTTTCCCGGTTTCATAATTAAGGCAACGGCAATACCTATGGAAGCGGCGATGACAGTCGTTGCCATATAATATATAAGGGTAAGACCACCGATTGACCGTAAAGAATTAATACTTGGTAAGTTTGTGATACCGTCAATTAAGACGATAAAAGTAAGGGGGACAATTAGCCATTGTAATAATCGTATAAAGATATCCCCAATCGGTGCAATATATGTTACGTTTTCTTTCAGGATGAAGCCTAATAAAATACCTAGTAATGCTCCAATCCCAATTTGTACGATAAGATGTTGCTTCCTCCACCATTCCATTTTCTACCCTTCTTTCTGGTTTACTTTTCTTCTAATAAGAAGCCCCTTGGTAGTTCATCTTCTGGATCGATTACAAACTGATGTAAACCAGTGATGTAAGCTGTTCCTTCTACCCTTGGAACGACGCCTTTATAATTAGCAATTACTGTTTCTTCAAGAATTTCTCCTGTAAATTGCCCATCGGTAATCGATTCGTGAATAAAGAGGTCTCCTTTATTTAATCGTTGATGACAATGTAAACTTGCTAATCTAGCAGAAGTACCTGTGCCACAAGGAGAGCGGTCTACTTGTTCATCAGCGAAAATAGTTACGTTGCGTAGATCCGAATTTTTCTTTTGAGGTTCATCAGAAAAGATAACTCCATAGATTCCTGTTAACTTTTCTTCCTCTGGATGTACAATTTCATATTTCGCTTCTACTGCTTTTTTAATTTTTGTTCCCCATTTTTGTAATGCCGGTAAATCCTTTTTCGAGACAGAAAGTCCTAATTGTTTGCTGTCGGTGATTATATAGAAGGCTCCACCGAAGGCGATATCTGCTTCTATTTCTACACCGTCAACATTGATTTGAATTGCCGGTTCTAAAACAAAGGAAGGCACATTTTCAAAAGATACGGATTTTACTCTACCTTTTTCCACATTAGCTGTTGCAATGACTTTTCCAGCAGGACTATCGATCACGAAGGTTTGTGAGTCTCCGGTGACTTCAAAGCGTCCTGTTTCGATTCCCATGGTTACTACTGCAATAATCCCATGGCCACACATCGTGCTCCATCCTTCATTGTGCATAAATAATACGCCAAAATCTGAACCTGGTTCAGACGGTGGAGTAATAATACAACCATACATGCCATGATGTCCTCTTGGCTCAAACATTAATACCTTTCGCCATTCATCTAAGTGTTCCATACAGTATTGTCGTTTTTCTAATTGTGTGTTTCCTTTAATCTCCGGGAAACCATCTGTAATAATCCGTAAAGGCTCTCCAGATACGTGTAAATCTACTGTGGTAATCATTTTTTCTATAATCATCATACCAACCCTTTCTATAGGTAATCGCTTTCAAGTTGAAGTACTACTTCAATTTATCGCTATTATACGCCACGAAGAAAGCGTTGTCAACGATTATTTAAGTATTACTTCAATTTCCCGGTGTTTTATTGAATAGAATAGCTTATAAATAGTAGAGTTTAGGGCCGAAATAAAAAAGAGGCTGGGACAAAACTAGTCTAAAATGAGAAAAATTGCGGAATCA
>CALJVC010000108.1 GCA_937974845.1 uncultured Pseudogracilibacillus sp.
TCTTAGATTAACCAACTACCCTTAAGTTAGTCAAAACTAGCTTAAGGGTTTTTTAATAGATAACTTTACTTAAAATTTCGTAAATAAAAGTAAGTACATAAAAATAAAGTAAACAGCACAGGGAATCCGCCCTGTGCTGTTTACAATTAAACTTTAAAGCGACTGACTGTTGCTGATAAATCTTGGGCTAATAGCTCTAATTCCTGCAAGCTGTCCTCTACCTGTTCCATCATTGCATTTGCCTCTTGTGAAAAGCCGGAAATTTGTTCAATGCCAGCTGCGGATTCTTCAGAAACAGAAGCAATCTCTTGGATTGTATTATTTATCCCTTCACTTTGCTTTTCTGTTTCCCGCAAATATGATGTAATTTTACTAATCCGTTCAACAACGGAAGTGACAGCCTCACTAATTTCATTAAATTTATCCTTCGTCAACATGATTTGTTCCGTTCCAGATTCAACTTCTTTATAACCTTCAAGCAAATCAGTAGCCACCTCGCTTGATTCTGCTTGAATACTGTTTACGATTGAAGTGATATCGGATACAGAATCAGAAACCTCTTCAGCTAAATCCCTTACTTCATCAGCCACAACGGCAAAACCACTTCCATGTTCCCCTGCTCGTGCCGCTTCAATTGCTGCATTTAAAGCTAGTAAATTTGTTTGATCGGAAATATTCTGAATCACTTGTACTAGCTTCGTTATATCCTGGGTTCGTTCATCAAGACCTTGTACTTTTTCTGTGGCACTTTTTACAATATAATCAATTTTATTCATTTGCCCACTAGAATTCTCCATTAAATTACTACCTTCTGAAGTCATTTCTAATACATTTTCGGATAAACTTTTAATCTCTTCTCCTTCATTATTAACTTGTTGTATATAATCTAAAAATGAAGCTACCTCTAAGGATATGTTACTCGCATTATTAGCTTGTATTTCACTTCCAGCAGATAGTTCCTGTAAGCTTGTCATCGTCTTACTAACTCCAGATTGAACATCAGAGGCGGTTTTAGTTATGTCTTCGCTTTCTCTTGTTACCGTTTCTGTCATCGACTGAATATCTTCAATTAAAGAGCGCATCGATTGGCTCATTTGATTTGTCGATGCCATTAATTGTCCTGTTTCATCCTTGTTTTCAACTACTAAAGCCTCCTGCGTCAAATCTCCCTCTGCAATATTCTTCATTCTTTCCATCACAACTTTAATCGGATTAGTTATTTTTCTTGATAAATAACTTGAAATAAATATGGCGATAAACACCACAATAAATAGAGCGATGAGAATTGGTACAAAAAGCTCCTTTAACATTTGCTTTAATTCTCGTTCAAAAATAACTCCACCTAAAATCCAACCAGTTGTCTCATTTTCTTTAAAATAAACTGAACGTTTCTCCCCATCCTCTTCATAGGTTACCGAGCCTTGACCATTTGCGTTTACAATCTTTTGGAAATATTCTTTATCAGCCTCATTCGTCCCTACTAATTCTTCCTTTGGGTGAGATAAAAAGTTACCTTGTTGATCATACAAAACAAAATAACCATGTGAGCCTACTTGTAAGCTCTCTACTATTTCAACTAATGTATCTAAAGAAACATCAACACCTATAACACCTTGTAATCGATCCCCTTGATAATAAGCTCGTGTAGCTGTTACTACTAATCCCCCCGTCGCCTGGTCTACATAGGGTTCAGTCCACACTATTTCTCCTTTACCTGCTTCTCCCACACTATACCATGGACGTTCACGACCATCGAAATTATCTTCTAATTCAAGGTAGGGATAAATAACAACCCTACCCTCATCAGCTGTACTACGAAATAAACTCAAGATCGAATCATCGCTATCTCCTATTCGCTGTAATAATCGAAACAATTCCTCCTCTTCTTTCTTTTTATTGTGAATAACAAGTTCATTTTCTGCTAATCGATTTAAGAGTGTTTCAACATGATATGTATACATTTCTATTGTATAGTCCATACTCTCTGTCTGGCTCGTCACATTTGTTAGTAGCTCTTTCTTAGCTGTTTTCGCACTGATGGAATAACTGACCACCGCAATAATAGCGCTTGCAACAATGACTAAACTAATGAAAGAAAACAAAATTTTTTTCTGAATGCTTCCCTTTCTTGAAGTAAGTTCTCTTTCTTTAGACATTTTTAATCCCTACCAGTCCTTTCTATAATGTACTAACTTCTTTAACAGTCTTATATGAGACTTTCGTCCAAAGTCTATTACAACTTTTGGAACAGTAGTATTATACTATATAATTATTGCAATTTATAGTAAAATGGTGCGATTACTAATATATCGAATAGTCTTAATTATCTAAATTTACCAAAATTAAATCTACTTATAAAAGTGACAACTTCTTGACAATCGACAGTACCTATTGACATTTATTTAAATCCGGCATAGGATAATATACGA
>CALJVC010000109.1 GCA_937974845.1 uncultured Pseudogracilibacillus sp.
GCGTCGGCATCGCTATCATCATATGGCATACTAGCTAAACGTAAATAAGTGTTGTTTTCTGATTTATCTAATAATTTTTCCGCATCTCCTGTTGTCTGTGCAGCACTAAATAAGTAAGTTCCTTTCGGTAGCTCAGAAATCGGACGATCTAATTTAATCTTAACTTTGAACTTTTGTGGAATACCTATTAAAGACAAGGATACTAAGTCTCTCGTTGCATATCGGAATTTACCATTAGAATTAAGACTTACTGGTTTGAAACGCCCATCTCGAGTTTGTACTAACACCTCTGTTACATATGGCATTAATTCCTCAGCAATTGAGAAAATAAATTGACCTCTTTTATGTTTGCTAGCATTTAATTTGTAATGCATCGTATAATCTAAATTCAATTCTGTGTCATGAGGTTTATACGGATCTATACTATAACCTGATTCCGTAATTAAATTTGTTTCTTGATAGTAATCGCGATCCTTAATCATGAAAAAAGTTGAATCAATGGTATTGTTAACAGGTCGGTTGTTTTTGTCTAGTAAGGCAATATCTGCAGTATAGTAACCTTTTTCTAACTCATTGATTTTGTCTTTAAGGATTACTTTAATTTCAAATTGTTGGTTAACACCTATAAGCCCTGTTCTCAGAACCTCTTGATGTGGTATAGAATACGATCCATCGTATAAACGTTGCATGGAGACCCATTTTCTTTTTGTTTTGCTTGATTTAACCTGAACGTCAACAACTTTGTCTTGAAGACGCTCGTCCAAGGTCAGGTTAAAAGATGTGTTCTTAAGTTTGCTTCGCATATTCAAGACATAGTGTGTTGAATATTTCAAGAATAATTCATTAGAATTAACATTAAAGTTTCTTACTTCTAACTTACCGTATTTAATGTGTCTGAAATCAACACCAGGCTTATATACTTGTTGAGCTACCACTTGTTCAGGATTAATTGTAGTTGACGCATCTACATTAGGTGGTGCAATCGTAGGCGAAAGTAAAATGACACTGGCTGCAATCAAACTCGCTCGTTTTCTCATTTTGTCTTTACGCTTCTTGTCCATTAAGCGTTTCATATCCACTTCATGCTTTTTCACTTTTAACTCTACCTCTCTTTTTTAATTTTTTTTACAAAGGAGTGGGCGTATATCACCTTCTTTGTCCGAAATTCTTCGCTATGTTGCGCACTCAGCTTCAAGTTAAGCACAAGTGGACTTTACAATTACCAAACCATTTCTTTACATTTACTATTGATATATGGAAAGAAAATCATGAACAATAGCTTTATATAATGCTCCTTTTAAATAAAAAAAGACTTTAATTTCATTTTTGAAATTAAAGTCTTTTAGTTACCCATAACCGAATTAATAAGTTATAATTTTGTGATCGGTTTGCCAGTTACTAAACCAATCCTGTATTTGCTTATTCGGTTCAACTTGATATTCCTTTTGTAAAACATTTCTCAACATATTGTATTGGTTTTCAACAGCTTGCGCATCATCTATCTTATTGTAGAGTTTCATTAAATTAAAATAACTTTCTTCACCTTCTGGATAAATCTCTTGAACATAATGATACAAGTTAATGGCTTCAAAAAACTCTTCTTGTTTTACTAAAAAATCTACTACTTTTCTTATATGATAGAGCCATATAGAACGACAATGCTTTTTCTCCATCTCACTCCAATGATAATTATGCTCACTTAAATAATCGCCTGTATACATATGAATGACTTCTTTGTGGTGCAGATATGTATCTCGTGTAAGTTCTGGTAAAGTATCGATAGAATCCTGCCACTCCTGTATATCTATGTGTACATCATTCATCAATAGCGTATATGTATATTCTTCATTTTTAATTTCGATATTGAAGCCTATATCCTTTAATGTACGGCGTAAATAATAAATCGAATTATATAATAACGACATGCCGTTCTGCCATTTATGGTTCGGCCATAATTGCTCTACCAATAAATCTTTTCGAACTTTCTTTCCTCTGTGATGAACTAACAAAGCGAACAATTCTTGTGTTTTTCGTGTGCGCCACTGTACACTAATTTCTTTTTTTTCTTCATTTAAAAATTTCATAGAATTAAAAAAGCAAACCATTTGAGGGTGTTTTTTCTCAATTAAAGAAGCTTTTGAATTTATTTCAACTTCTAAAGCACAGCCTTTATGAATTCTAGAAATCGTTTCATATAATCTTTCTTTATATACCGGCCTTATTAAATAATCCACAGCATTTAAATCAAACGCTTGAATCGCATAATCTTTACACGAAGTGACAAAAACTATCTTTATGCGTGGAAACTTATTTTTAATTACTTCAGCTAAATCAATGCCATTAATAGGTTCAATTTCCACATCTAAAAAAACTGCTTCTGGATTATCCTGTTCAATATTGTTGAGGGCATCATAAGGATCGGTATAAGTATAAATATTGTTTATCTGCTCAACCTGTTCTAATTTAGTTTTTAGTGTACTTAATAGCAATGGCTCATCGTCTATTATGACGACATCCATTTAGCTAACCTCCTTTTCTGTCTCATATTTGTTTACAATGTGGAACAATGTAAAGAAATCTTTTAAATATCAGTTTCAAGGTCATTATAACGCAAATTTTCTAAACTATTTTTCAACAATGGTTTCTGAGTCTAGTATAAATATACCTATAGATTTTCGATATCCTAAGCCTTATTTACCTATCATTTTTAAAATTATTTTAAATAAATGTTTATTTTTGGGGCATTTGTCTTTTTATACATTCGTTTGTTCGGTTTTCAATAAAATTTGACAATTTTGAAAATGATTATTTATACCTAGCCCTTCACCCCCCTTTCGATGATGTTTCTCTTTCTTCGTTTTATTGTTTGTTTAGAAAATGATTATAATCAGGTATACTCATTAATGATTGTAAATAGAAAAGATTGATGCAATATTGATGCATCAATCTATATTCCTCCAAAAAACTTATTTTTCCCCTAACTATACTCAATAATATTACTCATCAGTCGACTGAGGTCATGGGCTGCTTTATGTTGATTTTCATAGATTTTATTCGCCTTTTTATGAGTAAACTTTATCTCGATATGGCGTTTATATTGATCGTACGTTTGCACAAGCTTTTGAATTCCTTTAGCTTGCTTGCCATTTGGTCTCGGAGTCGACTCTAGTTGTTGGAAGACCGCCGTTGAATCGTAAATAATATGTACTTTTCTATATTCATTAGTAATCGCCCATTCGATTGCTCGAATTAAGGCGAACATCTCTGCCCCTAGACTATGTAAGTGAATTACATCGAAATCAAAAATAATTCCACTATCCCGTGCGACGACCTCTTCATCCTGTAGGACTACAAAACCATAGCTAGCAAAGGAACCGTTTTGCATATAACTTCCATCGACAAAAATAAGAGGAGGGGCCTCCTCAGGCGCGACATCACCTCGTTCAAAATAAGCGCGAGCCTGGTCATACCCTTTAATCCGTTTCATCTTACCATTAGGATAGTTCTGAATTTGTCGTAGAGCCTGCTTTTTATCTAGATAAAGACCCGGTCGATGTCCCCGCTTCACGACATAATAGACTCGCTCGACCGGAGTTTGTGAACGATGTTGGGCAAAATATGCCCGAGCTTCTTTTAATCCTTTTATTTTTTTCATCTTCCCATTAGGGAATTGATAAACTTGAGCCCGGGCTAACTTGCGACTTTTATAAATACCGGGTTTGCGACCGTTGACGACGACATAGTAGCTACGGTTACGTGTTCGTTTTTCCACGAAATCCCACCTCTTCATGATGTTTCATTTAATACCCTCTTTCCGCAGGTTGAGGATATAGAGACCTGTTCAACTTAGATTCCGGATTCACCGTTTGCGGATAAATAGCTTTGTAACCAATCATGGGCCTCGGTCTCCGTCTGCACTTCTCCATTTAACATCGCTTCCTCTAGGGCGAGTAAAATTTTTTTATAGAGCGGGCCTGGTGGTAATTGGTATTTCTTTAGATCCTCACCGGTTAAAAGGGGCGTAAGGTTTCGACGCTTCTCGATATAAGTTAACAATAAGTCTTCCTTTGCTATGTCTCTAGTAGCTACTACAAAAAGAATCGCTTCATCAGGAATAGACTTCAATTCTTTCTGTAATGTACCGACAGTCTCGCAATGATCGAAACTATATTGGGAAACTTCTTCGATCGACTGGTAAAGCTTCTGCTTTTGCTTTGTCAATAAGAAAGGTTCAAGGGCTTCCGGTGTTCCAGATACATAGAAGGGCAACATAAAATATAAAAACCATTGCTCTTCCTTCGTAGCCTCCGTATATTTCTCAAGCAGAGTCTGAAGCTTCGGGACGTATGAACCTGCCGGAACCGAATGCTTCCCGACGTATTGTTGCCAAAAGTTCAAGTCATAGAGACGTTCGGTCGCTAATTGAACATCCTCTTCAATATAAAGTCGCTTTATTTCGTTAAGGATGCGATTAGGAGAAACCTCCTTCATCTGCTCCATCGAGCGCAGAGCTAATCCCTCCGTTTGCTCATCCATACGGAAGTCAAAACGAATTTCAAAACGAATCGCCCGAAGAATTCTCGTTGGATCTTCAACGAAACTTAAATTATGCAATATTTTTAAGGTGCGCTCATGTAAATCCTTTTGTCCTGCGAAGGGATCAACTAATTTTCCAAAATGTTCCTCCTTTAGCGATATTGCCATCGCATTGATGGTAAAGTCGCGACGATATAAATCTTCCTGAAGGGTAGAACCCTCCACATCAGGCAGGGAGGCTGGTCGTTCATAATATTCTAAGCGAGAAGACGCAAGGTCAACTTCCAAGCCGGAAGGATGCTCCCATGTAGCTGTCCCAAAGTCTTCATGGACTGTCAAACGACCACCATAGTCCTTTTGTAAACGGCGGGCCAAGGGAAGGGCACTTCCTTCGACCACGAGATCAATATCATCATTTTCCTTACCTAATAAAATATCGCGGACGATGCCTCCAATTAAATATACCTCTGTATTCTGAGCGGTCGCTGTTTGGCTAACATCCCTTAGAACATCGAGCACATCTTCGGATAACTGGGCTTTCATTTCTTCGGCGATATTGTCCCGTACTTCCTTTGCTTCTTCTGAGGGACCTACCCCTAATGCTTGTTCATGGATTTTTTCTATAATGTTCGTACGGGTGACGATACCGACGAGTTGGCCATTTTGTAAGACGGGAAGACGACCGATATTGTGCTCAATGACTAGGTTTTGGATTTCTTCTAACGTCGTATCTGGTTCGATTGTTTTCAGCTTAGTCGTCATATAAGCCTTAACCGGTGCATGGCCTAAACCATGATGGTTCGCCTTATCTAAATCGCGCCGTGTAATGATTCCAACTAGCTCATCCGCTTCGACAATTGGATAGCCAGAATGACCATAACGGTACATTAATTTTCCCGCTTCTTCAATCGTCGTCTCTGGTGCTAAAGTTTTTACTGGAGATGTCATGATATCTTCAGCGGTCACAGCCGGTTGTAAGGTCATATCAATCGATGCCTCGACTTTCTGAACAACTTCATCTAATTCACTGCGCTTAACCATAGCGGAACCGGCATGAGGGTGGCCACCACCACCAAACTTTCTAAGCAAAGGCTGTAAATTGATGCGATCGGCTGTTGCTCGACCGACGATGTGTACATGTCGTTTCATTTTTACTACTGCAATGACCGCATCGGCCCCTTTCATCGCGAGTAACTTCTCCGCTAAAAGTCCTAAACCACCTTGAAACTTATCCTGTTCATAGGTCGTCAACACATAAGCGAGGCCATCGATTTCTTTCGTTTCACAACGGACGAACAATTCATCTAGTAAGACTTGTTGTTCCTCCGCTAATGTCTCCTCACTAAAGCGAAGGACCATTTCTAAATTCATCCCTTGTTCCATTAAATATTTAGCTACATCAAAATCACGGGTCGTCGTCGTTTGGTAAGTAAAGTTACCGGTATCTGTATATAAACCGAGACCAAAGATTGTCGCTTCAAAGGAGTCAATCGGTAAAGAGCGGTTTTTAATTTCCTCTACTAATAAGGTAATCGTTGCACCGACTTCTTCAATATAACTACAGTTTGCCTCAACATCCCCTTCTTTTGGAGGATGGTGGTCATAAACGGTAATATGTATATTTTCTAAAGAAAGACGATTCGAAAAGTTTCCAATCCGGCGCAAAGAAGCGACATCCACTAAAATAAGCTCTTCGACTTCTTCCCAGGGAACATCACGGTCCCGGACGAAGTGAAAAGTATCTCGATATATATTTAAAAAGCGTTTTACTTGATCGTTCTGTTTATCCGATAAAACGATAGTCGCCTCTGGATACAATTTCTTCGCTGCCAATAAAGAAGCAAAGGCGTCGAAATCAGTGTTTACATGTGAAATAATAACTTGCAAAGGGAACTTCCTCCTATACGTTAACTTATCATTTTTTTACGTTTCCATATTATTATATTTCCTTAAATATGAAAATAGTGCAATCTACTTCTTCTACTTTTCAAAACACTGTTACATTTACCACTATATTACTATTAATGACCATGATTTCCTAACTAAAGGAATGACTTTTACCTCGAATAGACGGTAAAACGGCTTAAATAACATGCGTTATCTAAGCCGTTGCTACACTTCTATATTTATCCTGTCCTAAACCTCAACCTATTTGAATACGTTTTTGATGGGAAAAAATACTAGATAAGACACTAAGTGCCGCTAGATAGCTCGTTTTAGGATTCCCCGGTAAAGCTTCATTTTCCACTTCTAAAGAGAAACGACCGAAAGCTCCTTCCGCTTCAATCTGATGAAGGTTTCGTTCTATATGGGGATCCGCAATTAGCCGGACTCTCGTTCGTTTTGGACCGATGCCTGCTAAAGAAATAGCAATAGCGACATTCATATTCCTTGGATATTGCCGGATAACCTCCTCCGCCTTCCCTTCGAAGAGGATGCTTGGCTCGGTTTTTTCCCCTACGCCGAGCGAGTGCACCGGCTTTCTCGTCGTCAAAGTTACTGACCGTAAACCGTCAATTACTTGGGCCGACTGGAGTAAATCAAGTCCACCAACGGCCCCAGAAGGAATATATACATTGGTATCTGTCGCTTCGCTTTTTTCCTTTACTTGCGTCCAAAAGTCTACATCACTAAAGGCACCAATACTGCTAACAATAAGGGGAATTCCTTGTTCTATCACCTTTAACCCATATGCTTCTACCGCTTCGATTGTAGCGACTTCAACAACTAGATCGAGTTCTTCCTGTAGAAGCTCTTCAACTGTTTGGCAAGCCTTTGCCTTATACTGTTCAGCAATGGTCTTTGTTTTCTTTACGTTGCGCGAATAGATGGCAACGATTTGTTCAGGGCGGTGGTTCGTGTTTAGCTTTTCTAGTAAAAAGCTCCCGATCGTCCCGCAACCTATCATCCCAATCTTCATCTATACCACCTTCGCCACTTGTATTGTACCTTCACCTTAAGCGACCGGCGCTAGGAAGTCAACCGCTTTACTTCTTTAATCGACCGTGAAAAAGGGCTGTGTGCTTCCCGGATGAATTACTTTTATCCTTATTTTTTATGCAATAAAACGAGAATCAAGCTAGCGATAGGTCCTAATAATAAAGATAATAAGAACCAGTATAGTCCTCTACGGTTTTTCCCCTGGGCAATTCCTGCATTTAGCAAAGCTAAAGTTCCCCAACCGACGACAAATTGCTCTTCCATTCTTACGCCTCCTCATCGACGTCGTTATTCTTTTTTATTATATAGGATTCATTACTCCATGCCTATATTCTTTTTTCCATGGCAAAATAACAGCAAACTATATAGAAAAAGAAACGGTGCTATGACAAATAGATGGCCTTTTGCTATAATAAAAACAACGAAAGAAAATCAAACCAAAGCACTACTAGGGGTGCCGTTCTTTGGCTGAGAGGAACGTAGAAAGTTCCAACCCTTTTGAACCTGATCTAGTTCGTACTAGCGGAGGGAAGTAGTATTTACTCTATTGCTTCTCCTAGACGAACCAGGTTCCTTATGAACTTGGTTTTTATCATTTAAGGAGGTAAATCATGAAGCGAATTCCATGTGCATTGACGATTGCTGGTTCTGATTCATCAGGGGGGGCAGGTATTCAAGCTGATTTAAAAACATTCCAAGAGTTGCAAAGCTACGGAATGTCTGTCATTACATCTTTGACAGCCCAGAACACATTAGGGGTGCAAGATGTACACCATGTACCTTTATCCCATATTGAAGCTCAATTAGATTCGGTCTTTTCTGATATGCCGGTCCATGCGTTAAAAACCGGGATGATAGCCAATGCAGATATGATGGAAGTTATCCGTAAGAAAATTGAAGGTCGGGAAATCCCCTTCGTCCTAGACCCGGTTATGGTAGCGACAAGTGGCGATGTCCTGATCAGTGATGAAGCAAGGGATTACTTACGGGACCACTTGCTTCCGTTAAGCACGGTCATCACGCCTAACTTGCCAGAAACAGAATATTTAACGGAAAAAAAGATTGAAGACTTCGACGATATGCAAGAGGCAGCTAAAATATTAGTACACGAATTCGGGGCAGGAAGCGCCTTAGTAAAAGGAGGGCATCTCACCCATGGGGAAGCGACCGACTTTTTATACGATGGTAAGGAAATGCATGAGATATCCGCTCGACGTATCGATACGCCAAATACCCATGGTACAGGATGCACGTATGGTGCGGCGATTACGGCTTACTTAAGTCATGGCCTTCCTTTACTTGAAGCAGTTAAAAAGGCGAAGGAATATGTAACAAAGGCGATCGAACATTCCTTAGATTTAGGTTCCGGAAGCGGTCCTACCTGTCATTGGGGAATCCGATTATGAGAACCGTACAAAATACGAGGAAGGCCAATCCCCTCGTTCACCATATTACAAACGACGTCGTGATGAACTTTACTGCTAATGGGCTACTTAGCTTCGGCGCTTCACCGATTATGGCTAGTGATCCTCAAGAAGTCGCTGAAATTACTAGCCTGGCCGATGGACTGTTATTAAATATCGGTACGTTAAAGGAAGACGAGCTCGAAGCGATGGTACTCGCCGGCAGGACGGCTAATGAAAAAGGAATCCCTGTCGTCCTTGATCCGGTCGGAGTCGCCGTCTCGAAGTTCCGGGGGCATGCAATCGATCGACTTTTTAGTGAAATATCGGTCCAAGCTATTAAAGGAAATGCCGGTGAAATCGCCCATTTAGCCAATGTTCCCTGGGAAATGCGCGGGGTCGACTCGGCAGACGGTGAATTAGGGGAACTGGAAACGATCGCCAAATATGTTGCGAAAAAATTCGCCTGTATCGTTATCCTCACTGGAGAGATAGATTTAATCACAGATGGTACAACAATGTATCAAAACGATGCCGGTCATGAATGGTTGACGAAGGTGACAGGAGCGGGATGTTTGCTCGGCTCTATTGTCACCGCTTGTCTCGCTGCTAATTCCAATGCCGTAGAAGTTGCTTACGAAGCGGTGCGTTTTTATGGGTTATCTGCTGAACGAGCCGCTAGCAAGGAAACAGTATCTGGTCCAGGTAGCTTTGCACAAGCTTTTTTAGATGAATTACATAGATAAGGTTGGGTTAATATGAAAATCAAGCCTATGTTACGAAAATATTTCATTATGGGAAGTCAAAATTGTAATGGAAAGTCACCAGAATATATTTTAGAAGAGGCAATCAAAGCGGGTATTACGATGTTTCAATTCCGTGAAAAAGGCACCGGCGCACTCAAAGGGGAAGAAAAAGTTGAACTCGGGAAACGTTTACGAAAACTATGCCGGGAACATGCTATCCCCTTTGTCGTTAACGATGATGTGGAGTTAGTCGAACGCCTCGATGCAGACGGTCTTCATGTCGGTCAAGAGGATGCGCCGGTCGAGGAGCTACGCGAACAATTTCCTAACCTTTTGCTAGGTCTTTCAATATCTAATGAGGAGGAGTTAGCAAAAAGCAATATTCAGCTCGTCGACTATGTTGGCGCTGGTCCTGTCTTTTCT
The DNA here is from genome assembly GCA_937974845.1 of uncultured Pseudogracilibacillus sp. GTDB lineage: Bacteria > Bacillota > Bacilli > Bacillales > Amphibacillaceae > Pseudogracilibacillus. The sequence continues at coordinate 10,049 of CALJVC010000109.1, forward strand.
ACAAGAACAAAGGAAGATGCTAAGGAAGCGGTAGGAATCGATTGGATTCAAAACTTGCGTTCTAAACATCCGACCCTCCCAATCGTCGGTATCGGTGGTATTAATGAAAGTAATGCTTCGCAAGTGTTAGAGGCCGGAGCCGATGGTGTCGCCGTTATCTCCGCCATTACCGCAGCGGATGACATTGCCAATACTGTAAAAAAACTTTAAAAAGAGCGGGAACCAACCCATTAGGAATGGTTCCCGCTTATCCTTTCCTCTCCTCTTCTATTCTGTCACAAGGGCAAGGCTCGCACTAGCACCGATTCGGCTCGCCCCCGCTTCAAGCATCGCTTCGGCATCTGCACGTGTTCGGATTCCTCCGGAGGCCTTCACTCCAAGCTCTTCACCAACGACCTTTCGCATGAGCGCCACATCTTCTACCGTCGCTCCTTTCGGCCCAAAACCTGTCGATGTTTTCACATAATGGGCGCCAGCATCCTTGGCTAATTGACAAGCTAGCTTCTTCTCCTCTTCAGTTAAATAAGCCGTTTCTATAATTACTTTAACCAAGGCCTGATCTTGAACGGCTGTGACTACTTCGGCAATGTCTTGTAGGACGGTATCCTTATTTCCTGACTTTAATGCTCCTAGATTAATGACCATATCTATTTCCGTCGCCCCTAGTTTTACCGCCTCCACCGCCTCAGTTACTTTCACCTTCGTCGTCGTAGCCCCTAAGGGAAAGCCGATAACCGTAGCGACTTGTACCTCTGTTTCCTTTAATTGCTCCACTGCCGTACCTACCCAAAAGGGATGGACACAAACCGCTTGAAAGTGATAAATTTTGGCTTCTTCACACAATTTGACGATTTCCTCTCGTGTCGCCGTCGGACGTAATAAAGTATGATCGATATATGATGCTAATGACTCTGCCAAGGCTATCGCTCCTTTTCTTGTACTAATATATTTATAGTGTAAAGGAAAGCTAAGCATCCGACAACTTAACTTTCTTGCTCATTTACCTAGCTAACCGTATGATAAAGACAAGAAAAAATGAAAAAGAGGTTGGAAAGATGAATACCATTTTGGTTGTCGATGATGAAGTAGAAATCGTCCATCTAGTTAGCTCGACCTTAGCTAAATTTCATTATCGTATTTTAAAGGCGACAAATGGCAAGGAGGCCCTCGCCCTCATGGAAGAGGAATTTCCTGATCTTGCTATCGTCGATATTATGATGCCTGAAATAGATGGCATTCGTTTAACGAAGTATTTACGGGAAATGGAGATTCCGGTTCTCTTACTAACAGCAAAAGGAACTCTAGAAGATAAAAAAGAAGGCTTTTTAGCCGGTGCCGATGACTACGTCGTCAAACCCTTCGAACCTGAGGAGCTCGTCTTTCGGGTTCGGGCGATTTTACGTCGCTATGATAAGGCCGTCGATGCGAGGATTACGGTAGGAGAAGTACGAATCGAACAAAAAAGCTACGAAGTTCATATTAACGATCATACCTTGCTCCTTCCTTTAAAGGAGTTTGAGCTTCTCTCCGTTCTCGCCTCTAGGCCGAACGTTGTTTTTAGTCGGGAACAATTGATTGAACGAATATGGGGATATGATTTTACAGGTGATAGCCAAACGGTCAACGTCCATATTAAACGCCTACGGGAAAAAATTACTCCCTTAACTGATTCCATTCAAATCCAAACCGTCCGCGGTGTCGGATACAAATTGGAGGTTTGTGATTAGTGCGTTCTTTATATGGTAAATTTCTACTCTTCACACTACTGACGATGGTTGGAAGTGCCTTAATTGCCTTTTTAGCGGTCAATACTCTCTACCACCAGCTACTTAAAGGAGAAAACGATGCGAAGAACATGGCTATCCTGCAAGAAATTACTAGCTATATCGAAAGGCATCCGAACATAGACTTGGAAGATTTTTTACAGACTCAAGCCGATGTAGGCTATAAATTAGTTCTTTCATATCGTTCAGGAAGTCAGCTGATAACCGAGAGATACGGAGATGCCTTTCGGGAAGAGAACTTAGCTAACGAAGTTATTCAGGACGTGATCGACGGAAAGGCCTATCATGGTATGCGGGATTTACCGAAGGAAACCTTTGTTACTGGTTTTTTCGCCGATGAACTCGCTAATAGTGTCGGTACCTCCTTCACACTCCAAGGTCAAACCTATGCTCTTTTTCTACGGCCAAATATCAAGCTTCTATTTACCGAGGTTCATTTTTTACTCGGTGGATTGCTCCTAGGAATGGGGCTCCTTAGCTTACTCGCGATGCTATTTGTCGCTCACCGATTAATTACACCCTTACGGCAGTTGACCATAGCAACAAAGGATATCGGAAAAGGCGACTATAAAGTTCATTTTCCGAAAAAAAGTCGGGATGAAGTCGGTGAGCTTGCCCAATCCTTTGAAACGATGGCAAAAGAGTTAGAGCGGGCAGAGAAGAGACAAAAGCGTTTTATTACCGACGTGTCCCATGATTTACAAACACCTTTGCAACAGATGAAAGGTTATGCAAAACTCTTACAAGAAGAAAAGGTTACAGAAAAGGAACAGGCCTATTATTTATCCATTATCGAAAGGGAGAGCGACCGGCTATCGAGCCTTTCCCGCCAGCTCCTAACCTTAACCTCCCTCGATATTTCTCAGGACACTTTAGACAAACAACCTTTCCGTCTCGATAAGCAGTTAAAGGCTATAATCGAGCGATTCCGTTGGCAAATAGAGGAGCGGGAACAAACTATTATCGCCAAGGTACCAGAAGTCTCAATCCTTGCCCACGAAGGGTTCTTAGAACAACTTTGGGAAAACTTACTCTCTAATGCGATCAAATACTCCCCTGACGGTAGCAGTCTTTTTTTACAGCTTCAAGAAAAGGAAGACCAGGTGGAATTTATTCTAAAAGACGAAGGGGAAGGAATCGATTCCGAAGCACTTCCATTTATCTTCGATCGTTTCTATCGAGCTGACCGATCGAGACAGCAAAAAATTAAAGGGACCGGTCTCGGTTTAGCTATTGCTAAACAAATCGTCGACCTGCATAATGGAAAGATCGATTTGAGAAGTGACGTAGGAAAAGGAACGACCGTAAAGGTCATCCTACCGAAATAATACTTCTGTCATCTTTTATTCATCTTCCGTTCATCTTTCTTCTCTACAATCGTAGATGTAGACAACAAAGGAGGAAGAAAGATGGAAACGGTTTGGAGTACTCGTCTCGTTCGTTTTGCAGCAATTTTCGGTGTAGTGGGGACCATTTTAGGGGCACATATGGCGGGTGCAGGCTCCTTTGCCTTCCGTCCTGTCCACGCCCACGTATTAGTTGTAGGATGGCTCTCCCTCTTTGCTTGGGGCATATACTACCGCGCCTTTAAAGTAAAAGCTTCAAAGCTAGTGTCTTTTCAAGGATGGACCGGAGTAATCGGAGCAACCGGATTAACCGTTGGTCTGTGGATGCAATATTTACAGCCCTTCGGTGATTTAAAAGCTTTAAATTTGGCTGTATATATCGGTGGCGGAACCGTATTACTCATTAGCTTTGTACTATTTTTACTCATCACTTTCCAAAAGGAAAATAAATAAACGAACCACTCTTTTCTATACCCAAAGAAAAAGTGGCCGAACTAGACATCGACCTATCGATGGCAAAACTTGTTCGGCCACTTTTTTCTTTAGAAACGCTGTGGTAAAATAAATAAAACAACTTGGTATACGGGGTGATTACTTGTTTTCTTTTTCGATTGACGAGGATCTATCTTTACGAATGTTTACAGAACAGGATACCGAAGAGCTTTACTTACTTACGGTAGGGTCACGGGACCATCTACGAAAATGGCTCAGTTGGTTAGACGATTTCTACTCTCTAGAACATAGCCTACGATATATTCGTCGCTCCTTCGAAAGCTTCGCTTCCCTCGGTGGCTTCCCAACAAGCTTCGCCATTGTATACCAGGGAAAGATCGCTGGAACAATCGGCTTCAATCACGTAAGCGAAATACATCGAAATGCCTCCATCGGTTATTGGCTCGGCAAACCTTATGAAGGAAAGGGAATTATGTCCCGCTCCTTTCCAGTCGTTGTCGACTACGGCTTCCACCGTCTAAACCTCCACCGTATTGAAGTACGAGTCGCGACAGAAAATTCCCGGAGTCGGGCGATTCCAGAACGCTTCGGCTTTACACAGGAAGGAATTTTACGTGAAGCTGAAAAACTAGGTAATCGCTATGTCGACCATGTCCTTTATAGCATGTTGGCAAAGGAATGGCAAAAAACCTAGTTGATTCGCCTGATTTCCCTCGAAAGAAAACCCCTAAAAGAAGGGCAATCCTTCTTTTAGGGGAATAGCTTATATTATAATTCTGCCTTCACTTTTTCTACTACTTCTTCGACCTCCTGCCGGGTCATCTTCTCTTGACCATCCTCCATAACCTTCAACGTCCGCTTAGCTAAGGCTAAAGGAATCTTACAGAAAAGAGCAATCGTCCGCGTAGAAATCTGTTCCATATAGCGATCCGCAAGACCTAGATTTTCCCAAGCATAGTCAAACACATCGTCCCTTGTCCAACCTTCTGGAATAAAACGAACGCCCCGCTCCTCTAAATCTTCATCTTGGTTTCTTAAAATATTGACAGCCTGCAAGCCACGGCCAAAGCCAATAGCCAAATCGTTATCAGTGTCGGTACCGTCATACCAACGCCAAATATCCGAAAGCATTACTCCGACCAAGCCTGCAACATAATAGGTATAATTATCCAAGTCTTCCTTCGTTTTAATGACCCAGTTTTTACTAGCCCAATCCGCCATACCACCAGCCATTTCCGCAGTGGCCTCTTTCACCTTATATACGATATCCGAAGGACAAACTTTCAACCAATCTGCCAAACGTAGCGTTACTTCCGGTAGGTCAGTGGCATAGGGGGAAATGAGAGCTTGGTAAGCCTCTTCTGAAAACTCGTCCGCTTCTAATAACCGCTTCGTTTCCCTTAATAAATGTTCAATCGTTTCGTTAGGCAGTTGTTCATGGTCTTCAATTTCATCGATAGCCCGCATACATAAGTAGGCGGATCCAACGGTCAAACGTAGTTTCTTTTTTAACAATGTAATCGGTATATAAAATGTCCGACTCGTCTCCTTTAATACTCGCATAGCATCTTTTTCTAATTGTTTTCGTTCCGTCACAATAAGCGCCTCCTTCTACCTTAACCTTCAGTATAACAAAGAACGATTTCCTTTTGTTACTTAAGCGCTTTTCGTTAAACATTTGTAGAAAATTTATCTTTTTATAGTTTAACCTTAATTTCTTCTTTCTTTACTCGACCTTGAAATAGTCTCTCTAGGCTAGACTTTTATTTGCATATAGATAAAAAGTAATGAGCATAATGGGTGAGTATTCATTCATTTTTTCTTTCTTTTTTGTTATAATGATAGGAACATAGAAAGGAGGTTAACCTATGAATGAGACGGAAAGACTAATGTTTGAAGATGTGAAAAGAAAAAACTTTGTTATGTTCCTTGCCTTTAGCATCGGAATTGTCGGAGCTTTAGTAGTTGCTTTAATGAAGGGGGATGTGGCGCGTACTCCCTTTTATGCCATCTGCTTGCTTCTTGTTGTATCCGGTTACATGGTCGACTACTATCTTTTGAAAAAACCTTTCTGGTTTCCTTATTACATGGTGATTGTTGGTAACTTGTCGATGATTGTCTATGTACTTTTATTTAATGGTGGCTTGCAAACGATTGGGATTGTCTTTTTCCTATTATTTTTGGCGACGGGGCATTTTTTTACACCGGTTTTTCTTATCGGTTACATCCTTGGGTTCCTGACGCTTTTATTAACTAAAAAGTTTCCCGATCCGGCCCAATCCCTAGCTTTAGAGCCAGAGTTTATTTCGATTCTCGCCGCCTTTTTACTAAGCGGAATTGTCTCCTTTATTTTAATTCGTCTAAATCAGGGACAATTTAAACAACTGCGGCGCTTTGTCGCTGAAAGTACCCGTCAAGCAAACGAAAAGGAAGCTGAACGGGCCCGATTAGCCAAACATGTGACGAACTTAAATGAAGAAATTAGCGAAGTAAATAAACGTTTACAACAAAATATCCAAGCGCAGGAGGAATTAGCGACCGTTATAGGGGAAATCGCTACCGGCAGCACCGATCAAAGCGATCGCATTGTCGATATCAATGAGCAAGCAGGAACAACGGTCGAAGAAATGCAGGAAATGACGAGGGAACTTTTACAATTAAAAGAAGATTTCATCCAATCCTTCGATGCAACAAAGCGAGGAAATAATTTATCAATTGAGCTAGAAGAGAAGATGGTCGATTTACTCACCAATATCGAACGGTTGAGCGCTACTTTCTCCATTTTATCTCAAAGTATTGAAGAGATGGGAGACTTTTTACGCCATATTGTAGACATTAGTGAGCAGACGAACTTGCTTGCCCTCAATGCCTCTATTGAAGCAGCACGGGCCGGAGAAGCTGGACAAGGCTTTTCGATCGTTGCTAATGAAATCCGTAATCTAGCAGAAACGACAAATACGATCGTCGATCAAATTACTACAAACTTGGACGAAGTTAATAAGACAAACGATATAGCCCTAGAAGAAATGCAGGCAAATGTTGCCCAGGTGACCCATCACCTCAAAGATACCCGAGAAGTTAGTGGGGCCTTTCAACACATTACTGATTATATGGAAAATTTACGTCAACGCTTTTCCTCCTTTGAAAACTATGCAATAGAAGTAAATGAAAGCGCTAAAATCATTCAAAACCGGACAACGGAGCTTTCCGCCATTATCGAACAATCGACTGCAGGATTACAAGAAATGAATGCCTCGGTCGATCAATTACAACAAGAACATGAAAAAATCGGTGTGCAGATGGAAGCGATTGAAAAAATCGCCTCTCATATCCACCATTCAAAAGATATAAAAAAATCTTCTATCTCTAGGAGCTAAAAAGAATTATAGCTCCTTTTCTTTCTTCCTTTATGACGATAAGCTTAATAAGGGGATAGGCATTTTTCATCACTCCCTTAGCCTTCAAATTTTTGATACAATAACTCTACACATTATAAAATAGGCAAAGGAGGAGTTAAATGGAAAATATTCTACAAAAAAGCAAGGCGTTAGAAGATTACTTGGTACGCATACGCCGACATTTGCATAAATATCCTGAATTGAGTATGGAGGAGAAGGAAACGATAAAGTTTGTTACTAGGGAATTGCAAGGGATGGGAATTCCTTATGAAATAGTCCCGGATGGGGGAATCATTGGAACAATCGAAGGGAAAAAGAAAGGAAAAACTCTTATTTTACGAGCAGACTTGGATGCTTTACCTATGCAAGAAGCTGAGGTCAATTTACACACAAAAAAAGCCGTCGTTTCACAAGTGGACGGGGTCGCCCACACTTGTGGTCACGATGCCCATACAGCAATCTTACTCGGTGTAGCCAAGCTTTTGATAGCCCATCGAGATTCCCTCTCGGGTAACGTTCTCCTCGTCTTCGAACAAGGGGAAGAAGTAGGAGGAGGCATCCTCAATATGATGAATAGGCTTTTAGAACTTGGAGCGGACGGAGTTTGGGGACTTCATCTAAAAAACGACCTTCCATCTGGAAAAATTTCCGTCGAAGCTGGTCCGAGAATGAGTTCCCCACTTCCCTTTGAAGTAACCATCACAGGAAAAGGTGGACACGGCTCCCGACCCGATCTTGCCCATTCCCCTGTCTCCTGCTTCGTCGATCTATATACAAAAATAACTATGCTACGCATGCAGGCACTCGATCCGCTTCAACCCCTTACCTTTTCCGTAGGAAAGATAAGAGCCGGCGATGCTAGCAATATTATCCCGGAAAAATTAACCTTTGCCGGAACTTTCCGCTTCCTGCACTTAGAACAAGGAAAAGCAGTAGAAAAAAAGTTTAAGCAACTTCTCGAGGAAGTATGTACCAGCCATGGGTGTAGCTATAGTTTTTTAAAAGAACCGAAGGCAAAAGAACTCTTCGTTTATAACGATGAAACCTGTTCTCAAATCGCTAGCCAAGCTGTCGCAAAAAGCCTCGGCAAAAATGCCCTCGCTCAACTACCGGCTTGGATGGCTTCCGAACCCTTCGCTCTATATCAGGCTTTTTTCCCCGGAGTCTTCGCCTTTTTAGGAATCCAAAACGAAGCAAAAGGAACCGGGGCCGATCATCACAATCCCCACTTCGATGTTGATGAAGCAGTGCTTCCACTCGGGGTAGCGGTCACGGCTCAATACACTTTAGACTTTTTAAACTATACATCACCCCTCCACTTCAGGAGGAAATATCGTGCTATCGAAGATTTATTACCTTAATAAGACCGGTAGCCTAAAAGCCGAATCGCTTTAGGCTACCAACTATTAATGACGAAAAAGAAGAAAAACATTAGAATCAGCCATAATCGCCGTGGCTTTAGGTACTTCGATAACAAGACCGATCTCCCCTACTGCCAAGTCATGGATATCAACCGGATCCCCTTCAACAAAGGGTTGGATAAAAAGGGAGTGCCTTATCGTACGAATTTCATAAGTTAAGGGACCATCCCGTAGCTTAGCCATCACTTTATTATCTTCCACTTCTATACTAGGTAAGAAAGCTTCACTTGCAACCTCCTGTTGCATTAAATAAGAGGGCGTTCGATAAAGGGTGACCTGGCCCTTCCCTTGATCCTTTTCAATAAGGAGAACAGGAATTTTTACTGGTATTCCCAAGTTCGACCGTATCGCTTCTAACCTTAGGACCTCTCCCTCTAAAGCCAATGACCAAGTCTCAACTTTATAAGGGGCGAGAGCCTGTATATCCGATCCTTGAAAAAAGACTTCCAAGATAGAAGGTGGAGGAAGCATTTCTTGATTTTCCCCTTCTTCTGGTTGCCAAACGAGAAACAGAAGAGCTAATCCAAAGATACTAGCTAAATAAATGATGATTGCCTGTTTTCGAAGTGAAGAACAAAGTAAACGTTCTATACCTTTTCGTAAAAAAAGAAGAAAGCACAGAATCAGAAGGCCAAGGAGGAAAACAGTAACCAACTTCATCTAGTCTACCTCCCATCTCCGATCCGCCCCTATCGCTAAGAGCCAACAAAGGACGACCGTCCCCATAACCTTAAGGGCGAAGAGAGAGAGCTTCGTTTCTTTCGTAAAGAAAGTAACGACAGAAGCTCCCCTTTCTACAATAAAAGGGAAAAAGAGAGGAATTAGTAAACATAAAAGTAATAAAAGAGAAAATAAAGAAACCCTCTTCATCCAAGCGCCTATTACATAACCGAAAGAAAAAGTAAGCATATGGTATAAAAAAATAACGACGACCGTGATAAGCAGGAGCTTCAATGTTAAAGCTTCGTATCGAAACAATTGATCCGTTCCATAAAAGGATAAAACAGCGAGACGAAAAATAAGACTGAGTAAGACCGAGCTCAAGCTAGCAAAAAGGCTTAACATAAGCATAAGCAGAAAATTAGCAATGTGGGTAACCAAGCGGTAAGTACTCCCCTGGCTTTGCTTTCCCTCCGAGGATTGGCTTATAACGTAAAAAGAAAGCATCAGGCTCCAAAGGATGGAGAAGAGAAAGAAAAGTTCCCCCGAATATGCTTGTTCGCGTACAGATATATAGGCTCTATATACTTCTGTTTTCTGTCCAAAAGTAGAAAGCAAAAGGGCGACTCCTTGAAAAACCACTAGGGAGGCAATTAAACGAGCATGAAGCCGTTGTTTCTGCACGTATTCTTGCTTCACAACCGTAAAGAAAGATTGGTTTATATTCATAGACATCGGCAGGTTTCACCCCTTTTCGTCTACCTAACAAAGTAGGAGACACAGAAAGGAAGCACCGTAAAAGCACACCCCTTCCGACAAAGCTTTCCTTCCCAATATCGTAATAGGAGTGTACCCCTCCCCCTCTAGCCTCATAAAGCAACATAAGTTTAATTTATGGTACAAACTTTTCACTAAGCTGTCAAGGTGATTAGCTTTGACATCTAGCTAAAAAACAACTAAGGTCAAAGATAAGAAAGGACGATGCACGATGCAAATCTACCTCGATGCTGACGCCTCTCCCGTTCAAAGGGACGTTATTCAAATTGCAAAACAACACCTGCTTCCTGTCATTCTAGTGAAGAGCTATGCCCACTATTCCCAAAAAGACACTGAGGATGAACTCGTCAAAGTCATCTACGTCGATGCTGAAAAGGAAGCAGCTGATGTCAAAATTGTTAACCGTATTCGTCCAGGAGATATACTGATTACCCAGGATTATGGCCTTGCAGCATTATGTTTACCGAAGGCTGACGCGGTCCTTCATCATAAAGGCTTTTTATATACAGAAAACAATATCGCCCGCCTTCTCCATACCCGACATGCCAGTGCGAAAGCGAGACGGGCCGGTAAAAAGACAAAGGGACCTAGGCGATATACAGAGGAAGAGCGGCAAAAGTTTCAACTTCTCTTACATGAGACAATCCATCATCTACAGCAAAAGGACATATAATGTAATTGACCGTCGAAACGTGGTATAATGTAGGGTGTTATTAAAAGTAGAATCGTGCTTGATGTAATAAACTGAATATTATAATTTAAAAAAATTTTCTAAAATAAAATGAGGTGACGAAGTGAAGAACGAAGTATCAATCGGTTTGTTAGGTTTAGGGGTTGTCGGATCAGGAGTTATTAAAATCATTGAGAACCACCAAGAAGAACTCGTTCATCAGTTAGGCCTTCCAGTGAAGGTAGAAAAAGTTCTCGTTCGCAATATCGAAAAAGCTCGACAAGTAGAAGTCGATGAGAGCTTACTTACAACTAATAGCGACGACGTATTAAAAAATCCAAATATCGATATCGTCGTCGAAGTAATGGGAGGGGTCGACCAAGCCCGGGAATACATTTTAGAAGCCTTACATGCTAAAAAGCATGTCGTAACGGCGAATAAGGATTTGATTGCCCTCCACGGTCCGGAACTAGAACAATTAGCTAGTGAAAAGGGGTGCGACCTCTTCTACGAAGCGAGCGTAGGGGGAGGAATTCCACTTTTACGAGGTCTTTCTGACGGTCTAGTTTCAGATCGTATCCAACAAGTAATGGGAATTGTCAACGGTACGACCAACTACATTTTAACAAAGATGGATAAAGAAGGAGCAAGCTATGAAGACGCCTTACAAAAGGCTCAGGAACTCGGCTTTGCTGAAGCTGACCCTACGGCGGATGTCGAGGGGCTGGATGCTGCTCGTAAAATGGTAATCCTTGCTCGTCTTTCCTTCTTAACGAACGTCGAACTAGACGATGTAGATGTCGAGGGTATTTCCAAAGTATCAGTTACGGATATCGAATACGGAAAGAAATTGAACTTAACGATGAAGCTGATCGGTTTTGCTAAACGGACAAACGGCGAAATTGAAGTAAATGTTAAGCCGACCTTTTTATCCGATAGCCACCCACTTGCAGCGGTGAACGACGAATATAATGCTGTCTATGTAAGCGGAGAAGCCGTTGGCGAAACGATGTTTTACGGGCCAGGTGCCGGAAGTTTACCTACAGCTACCGCAGTGATGTCGGATGTCGTCCAAGCGATTCGCAACATGCTACTCGGCGTGAATGGTCGACAGTTTATCAAACCAAAATACGAGAAGAAAATCGCTCCTGCTAGCAACCGGTTTAGCCAGTTCTACTTACGTCTTCACGTAAAAGACGAAACGGGAGCCTTCGCAAGTATTTCCGATTTATTTAATAAGCGGGGCATTAGCTTCGAACGTATTTTACAAACACCTAAAGAAGAAGGTTTCGCAGAGGTTATCGTCGTTACCCATGAGACGTCCTACGAAAACTTCACCAATGCTTTACAAGAATTAGATAGTTTACACGTCATCGAATCGATCGAAAGTAGCTACCGTGTAGAAGGAGGAGCTAAGTAATGAGCTGGCAAGGTTTAATTAAGGAATATCAAGATTATTTACCGGTTACAGACGAGACCCCTAGTGTCACTTTACATGAGGGCAATACACCATTAATCCATTTCGCCCATCTATCGAAGGAACTAGGGATTGAACTTTATGGAAAATACGAAGGAGCGAATCCCACCGGTTCTTTCAAGGACCGTGGCATGGTCATGGCTGTTGCTAAGGCGAAAGAAGAAGGGAGCAAATCGGTCATCTGTGCCTCAACAGGAAATACCTCTGCTTCCGCTGCAGCCTATGCAACGAAGGCCGGACTTAAGTCGATCGTCGTCATTCCCGAAGGAAAAGTAGCCGAAGGGAAATTAGCCCAGGCGGTCATGTATGGCGCGGAGATCGTCCAAATCGAAGGTAACTTTGACGACGCCTTAAAAATGGTTCAGCAAATTAGTCAAGACTATCCCGTTACCCTCGTAAACTCGGTCAACCCTTACCGAATCGAAGGACAGAAGACTGCCTCCTTTGAAATTGTCGACCAATTAGGAGGAAAAGCGCCAGATATCTTAGCTATTCCCGTCGGTAATGCAGGAAATATTACAGCCTACTGGAAAGGTTTTAAAGAATACGACGCTAAACATCAGAGCGGATTGCCTAAAATCTTTGGTTTTGAAGCCGAAGGGGCAGCTGCTATTACGAAGAAAGAAGTAATCGAACAACCGGAAACGGTAGCTACGGCTATCCGCATCGGTAATCCTGCCAGTTGGAAACAGGCTGAGCAGGCCCGGGACGAATCTGGGGGGCTCATTACTTCCGTTTCGGATACAGAAATTCTCCATGCTTACGAGACCTTGCCTAACAAAGAAGGAATCTTTGCCGAGCCGGGATCCTGCGCTTCCATCGCTGGTGTTTTCCAACAAGTGAAAGCAGGAAAAATTCCCCAAGGTAGCACGGTCGTTGCTGTTTTAACAGGTAATGGTTTAAAAGATACGCAGACAGCTACAGAGGTCATGGATATGGACCTTATTTCCTTACCGAACGATGAAGCAACCGTGACGGATTATATCAAATCTACGGTAGGCAAGTAACATGTTCAAAATTACGGTACCTGCAAGTTCTGCGAATGTCGGACCAGGTTTCGATTCTGCTGGTATTGCCCTTAGCCGTTACTTAACGCTTACTGTACAAAAAAGCAAGGAGTGGCAATTCGAGCATGTAACAGAACTGGTTCCGACGGTAGATCAATACACGAACCATTACATATATAAAACCGCAACACAAGTGGCTACGTGGTACGATTGTGAGCTTCCACCCTGCCACGTTACTATGGATTCTGACATTCCCTTAGCCCGGGGATTAGGTAGCAGTGCCTCGGCTATTATCGCAAGTATCGAACTTACAAACCAACTGTGCCAACTTGATTTAACCGAGAAAGAGAAGCTTGATATAGCGGTGAGAATCGAAGGACATCCGGACAATGTGGCTGCCGCCTTATTAGGGTCCTTTGTTATTTCCGTCACAATGGGAGAGGAGACAAAGTATAAAAAACTGCCGGGTCTCGATATGGATCTCGTTCTATACATTCCTTCTTTCGAGTTAAAAACGGAGGATTCCCGCAAGGTACTGCCGGATAAGTTTAAAATGAAAGATGCCGCTACAGCTAGCGCTATCAGTAACCTTATGGTCTCGTCGTTATTAACTGGGGACTATGAACTGGCAGGGCAAATGATGGAGAGCGACCTTTTCCATGAAAGTTATCGAGCAAAATTAATTCCAAACTATTATGATTTACGTACTAAAGCTCGGGAGTTCGGTGCCTTCGGAACGGTGATTAGCGGAGCTGGACCAACGATGATTTCCTTCGTCCCTAGCGGTATGGGGGAGGAAATTTCCTACCATATGAAGAAGCTTTTCCCGGACTACGATATCGCTCCAGCACAAATCGATGAGCGTGGATTAAGAGTAGAGAAGATCGGTTAAATATTTTACCTTATACAAAAAAGGACTAGCAAGCTGAGGCTCGCTAGTCCTTTCTTTATTATTTTATTAACGAATCTTATCCCAAGACTGCCTGGTCGCTTACTAACTGACGACCTCGAATTCTTTGGAATTCTTCTAATAGCTGAGGAATCGTAAGTTTTTCTTTTTCTTCTCCTTCGACATCCAAAATAATTTGACCCGCATCCATCATGATGAGTCGGTTTCCCATATCTAAAGCCTGTTGCATATTGTGGGTTACCATCAAGGTGGTTAGCTGAAACTTTTCTACAATTTCTGTCGTCAATTCGGTAATACGTTCGGCCCGGGCCGGGTCTAAGGCTGCCGTATGCTCATCTAATAGCAAAATATCCGGTTCTGTAAAAGTCGCCATTAGTAGAGATAAAGCCTGCCTTTCTCCACCGGATAGGAGGCCTACCTTCGCATTGAGACGATCTTCTAAACCTAGGTTCAAACTTCGTAAATGTTCACGGAACATTTCCCGACGTTGGCGATTAACGCCTAACCGTAAGCTTCGCTTCTTATTTCTTCCATAGGCGATGGCTAAGTTTTCCTCAATTGTCATCGATGGTGCGGTCCCTGCCATCGGATCTTGGAAAACCCTCCCGATCATTTTAGACCGTTTGTATTCCGGTAAAGCACTAACCTCCTTGCCATTAATATAAATATAACCGATGTCAGAAGGTAGGTAGCCCGATATGACATTCATTAAGGTCGACTTTCCTGCGCCGTTACCGCCGATTACAGTAACAAACTCTCCTTTTTTCAAGTGGAGGTTAATATCTTTAAGGGCCTTCTTTTCATCTAACGTCCCTTCATTAAAGGTGACCGAAATGTGTTGTAAATTAAGCATTATGCATTTCCCCCGCTTCAAGTTGTGCCTGCTTTTGTTTTCGTCTTTTTTTCTCTCGTTGGGCCTGGATGATTTGAGGCGTAATTAAAGCGATGATTACTAACACAGCGGTAATTAATTTCATATCCCCGGTCTCTAGGAATTTTGATCGCAGAGCCATCGTTACGACGAAACGATAAATAATCGCACCGAGGACTACGGCTAAGGTAGCTCGAGCAATCGTCTTCGCACCAAACAAAGCTTCACCGATAATTACCGAAGCTAAACCTATAATAATCATCCCAATTCCCATACCGACATCTGCAAAACCGGAGCTTTGGGCAATGATTGCCCCGGCAAGGGCTACAAGACCATTAGATAGACCAATCCCTACGATAATTAAATTATCCGTATTTGCTGAAAAGCTCCGAATCATCCGTTGGTTATCCCCGGTAGCACGAAGGGCTAAGCCGTATTCGGTCTTTAGATAGTAATCGATAAGCAGTTTGATGATAATGATGACGACCAACATAAAAAACAACATACCCCAAGTTGCCGGTACCCGATCGATTCCAACGGCTTGTAAAAAACCATTGATTACTTGGTCAAGGCCAGTCTTATTCCATAGATTTGTAATTTGCGTTTGTAAGGTTGTCTCCTGTAATAAGGAGATTTGGGAACTTCCCATAATTCGTAAATTAATAGAATAAAGGGCAATCATCATCAAAATCCCAGATAATAGGGGATTGATTTTTCCTTTTGTATGTAAAAGTCCCGTACATACTCCAGCTAGGAAGCCAGCTAAGGCACCGAGCAAGGTAGCAACAAGGGGCGAAACCCCGTTCATGATCGATACGGCGGCAACCGCTCCACCAGTAACAAAACTACCATCGACGGTTAAGTCTGGAAAATCTAAAATGCGAAAGGATAAATAGACTCCTAAGGCCATGATTGCGTACATTAGGCCAGATTCAACTGCTCCAAATAATGATAGAAACATGGATATCCTCCGTTCTTACTGCCATTAAAGTAAAGCGGAAGCAGGCTAAAACACCTGCTCCCGTTTGCTAACTTGGGAAACGACTTTACTCATTAATCTTCTGATTCATCGAGAAACTCTGCGATATCGTCCCACTCATCGTTCCATTCGACACCTTGAAGTTCTGCGGCTTCTTTATTAATAATAAGTTGCATGGATGGTGGATATTCAACTTTAATATCCGATGGTTGCTTCTCCCCAGTTAAAATATCCACTGCCATTTCACCCGCCCGGTAGCCGATAGTATAGTAATCTATTCCAAACGTAGCAAAACCACCTTTAGCTAAAGAGTCCGGTTCACCTACAAAAAGTGGTATTTGCTGCTCATTTGCTACTCCTATTACACTATCGAGGGCGGACACAACCGTATTATCCGTAAAAATAAAAAATCCATCCACATCACCCGCTAAAGTCATTGCAGCTTGCTGTACCTCAGATGAGTTCGATACAGTCCGTTCGTGAATTGTTAAACTAGTATCCTCTGCTACTTCTAAAATCGCTTCGATTTGCGCAACGGAGTTCGCCTCACCTGCATTGTAAATAATCCCGATGTCCGAACCTTCAAAGTACTGATCAATGAACTCAATCATTTTAACGATACTTTCTGGATGTAAGTCAAGAACACCGGTAATATTTTCACCAGGCTCGTCCATAGATGGAACTAAACCTGCAGATACTGCATCCGTTACGGAAGTAAAGACAATTGGAATATCCTTCGTAGCATTCAACGCACCCTCAGCACTCGGTGTAGAGTTTGCAAAGATAAGGTCGACATTATCGGCTACAAAGTTGTCGGCAATCGTCTTAACGTTATTTTGATCCGCCTGGGCATTTTGATAATCAAATTCAACATCTAGCCCCGCTTCTTCAATAGCCGCCTGAAACCCTTCATACGCCCGATCTAGCGAAGGGTGTTCTACAATTTGGGTGGCTCCAATTACGAAACGTTCTTCACCCGTATTTTGATCTGTATCATCCTTTGTCGCATCATCGGCACTATCGCCACAGGCAACTAATGCGAATAGTGCCATAATTGCGACAATAAAAAAGGATAAGCGCTTTTTCATTCATCAATTCCTCCTAAATTAAATTGTTATTATATTATAGCTAGATACTAATACGCTTTCAAGTTTTAGCACGTTAAAGGGAAAAAATACTAGTAATCTTTTCTATAAAAAAATCCCTACCCTGATGTTTATAGGGTAGGGAGGGTGAAATATTTCTGAACATTCAGAAAACTATTTGCAATAAAACTTTCAAACTATTGATTTACTGGGTTACGTCTACGACGACGCGGTTGAGGCATGTCGCTCATCTCATTGACTGAGACAACCTCTTCGATCTTCTTCTTCGGCTTTTCCCAATATTGCTCATTGCCCGGTAGGTCGTCAAACCAAGCTGCGTCTTTCGGGCAGTCAAGTACCATGAACTTCCCGTAATTTCCGTCGCGGGACTGGTGGAACTTCAGGTAAGCCTTTCCATTTTCAATAGCTAAAATTTCTATCTTTCCAGCAGTATGGCTCATGGAAAGGCGTACCCGTTTACCTAAACCAGAAGTCTTCGCCTTTGCTTCTTCTACAAGATTGTATGCTTCTTCTAAAGTTAAAACGAAGGAATCATTTCCACGAACAGGACGGTTAATAAAGAAGTAATAAGGTGTCACGCCAGCCCAGGACAATTTATCTAGCAATTCCGCTAAAACGTCCGCATCATCATTAATCCCTTTTAAGACGGGAGTTTGGTTCACGACAATAGCACCTGCATCGTGCAAGGCCTGGAAAGCTTTATAGGTATGTTCAGTAATCTCTCTTGGATGATTGATATGGGCCATGATATAAATTCGTTTTTCTGGGGTAGAATGTTTACGAATAACATCGAGTAACTCTTCATCTTCGTAAATTCTCATCGGGTTAAAGGCAGGTAGTTTAGAGCCTACGCGAATAATCTTCACATGGTCGATTTCCCTTAATTGGGTAAAGATTGCATCTAAACGTCGGGCAGCTAAAATAAGTGGATCTCCTCCGGTTAAGAGTACGTTGTTAATTTCCGGATGTTGTTTAATATATTCGATACCTGGTTGAACGTCGATGGTCGCTTCCTTGACATCATTTCTAAAGAGTCTCTTTCGGAAACAGTAGCGACAGTAGGCACCGCAGACTTCCGATACAATTAAAAGGGCTGTCGTTTCATACTTATGCTGACAGCCAGGAACGACATAGTTCGTATCTTCGTCTGAAGCGTCCCAGCGTCCATAATCATTGAGCTCCTCTTCATTTGGAATCACTAGTTTACGAATCGGGTCTTCCGGGTCATCCCAATCAATTAAGTTCAAATAATAATCATTTACACGGAAGACAAACTTTTCTGTAATTTGTTTTAGTTTCTCCCTCTCTTCCTTTGGAATTTGTTCGATGCGATCAATGTCCGTAATATATTTAGGCATTGCCATTTTACTACTCTCCTCCTTTTACTAGTAAATGGAATATCGCTCCTATAACTTAAAAATAAACATAGAATACAAGATTGTCAAATTGACTCGGATAATTTTCATATTTTTTTAATATATCATCCTTTTTTTATGAAAAAAGAAAAGAAACCTTCATCAACCGTAAAAAGTTGACAAAGGTTTTTTCATCCTAAACTTAAATTAATTTTTCAAGTTCTTCTAATAATTGGACGACTTCCCTAGAATTCGTTTCTAATTCTTCTAAAGCTCTTTGGGCTTCGTCGTAATTTTCTTGATGGTAAGATTGTACCGCTAAGACAGCTAAATTATGCACTCTAGAATGTGGCTTCTCTAATTGCTTAAACTGACTTAAGCGGGTAATGCGCTCGGGTAGATCGCTATAATACCATTTTCCTAAACGACAGTTATGTTCCGATGTCACTTCATCAAGTGCTACTTCCTCAAAACCTAGTAACATGTTGTAAATTCGCCACTTCCATAGCAAATGATCCGTAATAGCCATTTTAATAATATCTTTTGCATCGGAGACAATCTGTGTATCTAGTAAACTAATACGATAATCGTTCATTTCCTGACTTAGTTCATAAATAATACGGGCCGTCTCTTTTGATAGACTTTGTACACTTTCACTTAAGTCATACATCCGTTCATTTCGTTCGCTAATATCTTCAATCGTCGACGCCTGCTCTTCGCTCATGCCAGCGATTTGGGAAGTTTCATCGTTAATGCGTTGCATCGTATCGATAATTTTCTTCAATTCCTTTTCGGCATGGCGGGAAGCTTCGACACTTTCTTTAACGCTCTCGCCGGTTTCTACGGTTCGCTCGGTTACTTGATTGGAAACTGACAATAAGGTTTCCATATTTTTAATAATACGATCGACCTGGCTCTTTGTATTTTCAGATAGTTTGCGCACCTCTTGGGCAACGACGGCAAAACCTTGACCCGCATCACCAGCTCTAGCCGCTTCAATGCTCGCGTTAAGAGCTAGGAGATTTGTCTGTTCGGCAATCTCTTCGATAATATTAATAATTTTATAGGTCTGGTCTACCTCTTTATTTAAGCGGTCGATATCTTCCCGTACGACATCATAAACTGTACCGACTTCCTCGATATGGTGGAGGGCACGGTTGATAATTTCTTCACCCTTTTGGGCTACAGCTACCGCAGAATGAGTTTCCTCAGCCACTTTAATCGTATGATGCGATACATCTTGAATCGACGTACTCATCTCCTCGGTCGCAGCGGAAATCGTATGGGCTTCCTTCATTTGTTCATCCATCGTTTCGATAAGGGACTGGGACACATCAAGCTCTGTCACGCCGTTAATGATTCCTGAAATGCGGTGAAGGAAAGTACGGAAGGTCGATTCTGTATACGTATTTAAAATCAACTGCTGATCAAAAGCCCCGAGCTTCTGAATAGCATTGATATATGTAATCATCGTATTCGGCTTTCGATGCAAGTTTTGCATAATAATTGTCATAAAGCTCTGCATTAAAAATTGGTGAGCCATTATAAAATAATCGGAAGAAAGGCAAATTCTACTATGAACCATGCCTACCTTAACCCGAGATTCGATATATTCCTCGTCTATTTCACCTTGAAAAAACTGTTCGATATAGTTTTTCATCGTAAATTTTAATCGTTCTATCGTTGAATGCTCATCTACAATCTCTTTTAAATGGTCGTTCTCTAAAATATTTGCATAAAACAGTTCCACAATCGCTTCGTTTTCCGGTAGAATGTAAGCTCCCGCTTCCTTAATATGAGCTAACGTTTCTTGCTCCATATTCAAAAAGTTAAATTGCTCAGTCATCGTTTCATCTACGCGAAGATTCGTTCCATCTAAAAGACTCATGTAGTTTTTCCAATTACGTACTTTTCGGTTAAACACGTTCTTCTCTCCCCCCAAAAAAAGTCGTACGATGTAATTATAAGCTATTTCTACTATAATTTTCACTATTTTGTACCAAAAGTTTAAAAAATGTTAAAAGTTTACTTGCTTAAGAGGGGGACAAAGGTATATAAAAAAGGCTGAAAAAGCGCTCAATCAGAGGGTAAAAAGGCCTCAAATATAGGAATTGTCAATATTGTATACATCGAGGACTGTGCTTTCGGCGCTGAAGCTTTAGAACTATTTATTTTCCTTTAAAAATATAATTATCTAATAATTTCTTCGTAATATTTGGTTTTAAATAGACCGAACCTTGATAAACTGTTCGAATCGCTTCGAACAAATCATCCTCGGTATCGCTTTTCAACAAAAAACCTAAAGCTCCCGCTTCTAAGGAGCGCAAAGGTGCTTCCTCCGTCTCATCGGATGTCAGCATAATTACCTTAATCGCCTCATCCTTTTTTACTATTTCCTCCGTAGCTTGAATACCGTTTTTCCTCGGCATATGTATATCCATAATCACAATGTCTGGTTGCAAATATAAGGCCTTTGTAACAGCTTCTTCACCATTCCCTGCATTCGCAATGACAGCCATATCGTCCATTTCATTAATCATGTGCGTTAGCCCTCTACGAATAATGTCATGATCATCGGCCACAAGTATTTGAATCATACGTTTACCTCCTTTATCCTCAAGACCTACGTCCTTATTCGAGCTAACTTTATATTATTATAGGGTAAACATCCGGTCACTTCCAATAAAAAACATATTTTCCGCCCGATAATCTTAGGTCTTTAGGAGTGGCTTACGATTATCCTCAGCTAGTAGGACATTATAAATAGGAATAAACTTATCCTAAGACACGAAAATATTGTATAATAAAAGACGAAAAGAGGGATCGAGTATGTCAAAGTTAATGTATATTATTATCGTCATTGCTTTTTTAGACACCTTTATTCAACTACCTATCATCACCCCTTACTCCTTAGGGTTAGGAGCATCCTATACCTTAACAGGAGCGATTGTAGCCGTCTATTCCTTCACGAATATGATCGGTAACATTGTAGGTGGCCATTGGATCGACCGCTTAGGCAGAAAGAAAATGCTCTTTACCGGGATGGTAGCAGTTTTTCTCATCCTTTTAATCTATCCTTTAGCTAACAATGGATGGCAACTGTTTACCGTGCGCTTTTTACATGGACTAGCTGGGGGAATTTTAATTCCTGCAGCCTTCGCCTATATTGGGGATCAATCGATTGGAAAAACGCGTGGGAAAACGATGGCTTATACCGGCGCTAGTATCGGTATCGCCGCTATTATTGGCCCGGCTATCGGAGGCATCTTAGCCGCTAGGGCTTCGATGGAAAGTGTCTTCCTTTTCGTCGCTTCCCTATTCTTTATCGCTTCGATTATCGTCTATATCTTTATCCAGGAAAGCTTTGTTTCAACGGAACGAGGAAAGTTTAACTTTAAAGAATTTATTCCATTAATTAAACATCCTCTCATCCTTTTAGCATCCTTTGCAGCCTTCGCCTTGATGGTTAGCAATGGTACCCTGGCCTTTGCCTTACCACTAAACGTAGAAGCGATGGAACGTTCGACAGAGACGACGGGGATGTTGTTAAGTACCTTCGGAATCATGGCTTTAATTATTTTTTTAACCCCGTTAAACCGTATATACGACCATTTTAAGGCAAGCCATTTAATTATCGCTGGTTTATCTTTTATCGGAATCGGTATGGTCATCTTAAGTTTAAAGGCAAGCTTTATTAGTAACTTTATTGCCATGGTCATCTACGGGATAGGCTTTGCTTTCATTTTCCCATCGATGAACAAGATTATTGCTGACGCTTCTTCCAAAGTAGACCGTGGAAAGGCTTATGGTGTATTCTATGCCTTCTTCTCCTTAGGAGTTGTCGCCGGTTCTTCCTTCGCCGGTATCTTTGCCGATATTTTGGGTCTACCCTTTTTAATGAGCGCCTTCGTTATGTTCATCACGGCCTTTATCATTTTTATCCTGACACAAAAGGCAAGAACCCAAGCATAAAAAATTAAAACGATTGTACGTACCTCCCTCGTTACGTACAATCGTTTTTTTATAACTCCTTCGTATGATAGCCGACCTGCTTCATCCATTCGATTGCCCGTTCTTTTTCCTCCCTCGATAAAGGAGCAAACATTTCCGTGATCGCCTGGCGGTGTTCCGGAAAAATCCGAGCAATCAGCTCCTCGCCTTCCTTCGTCAGCGTAGCATAGGTTACCCGACGGTCCTTCGCGCAGGCCTCGCGCGTTAAGAAACCTTTTTTCTCTAGTTTGTCAATCACATAGGTAATGCTACTACTAGCTAAAAGAACCTTCTTTCCGATAACTTGAATAGGCTGAGGACCTTTATGGAAAAGCAGTTCTAATACGGCAAACTCGGTTAAGTTCAAGCCATGGCGTTTTATATCTTCCGTCGCTTTTTTTCGAAGTTCTTCTAGCGCACGGTTCATCACGATAAAGAGCTTTAACGATAACGCTTCATCCGCTTCAGAATAATTATATTGTGTCATTATACTTCATCCTTCGCCTCATCTTCCCCATCTACCCATCACTCCCACTTATAAGGGGTCGCTTGGTATACGTAATAATTTAACCAATTCGAGAATAATAAATGAGTATGGGCACGCCAAGTATTTAACGGTTCTTCCTCTGGATTATCGTTTGGAAAATAATTTTCTGGCATATGAATATCTAAGCCTTTCTCTAAGTCCCGTTCATATTCATCCCGGAGGGTCGTCGCATCATACTCTAAATGGCCGGTCGTAAAGATATGCTTATTGTCTAAAGACTTTATTAAAAAGACCCCAGCATCTTCAGACTTCGCCAATACTTTTAAATGGGGATTGTTTTCGATATCTTCGATTTTCGTTTCTGTATAGCGAGAATGCGGTGCTCGAAATACATCCTCAAAGCCTCGCACGAGCTGGATCGTCTTATCTTCTACCGTATGGTCATAAATTCCAAAAAGCTTTCTTGGTAATGGATGCTTGTCGATTCCATAATGGTAGTACAAGGCAGCCTGGGCCCCCCAACAAATATGGAAACAGGAAGTTACATGTTCCTTTGTCCATTCCATAATTGTCGTCAGCTCCTCCCAATAATTCACCTCTTCAAAGGCGAGGTGTTCCACGGGAGCCCCAGTAATAATCATACCGTCGAAGCGACGATGTTTTATCTCATCGAAGGTATAGTAAAACGTATCTAAATGGGATTTGCTTACGTTTTTTGATCGATGAGTAGCTGTATGTAAAAACTCTACGTTTACTTGTAAAGGTGTATTCCCTAAAAGCCGTAATAATTGTAATTCTGTCTTTTCTTTTTCCGGCATTAAATTCAAAATGATAATATTTAATGGACGAATATCCTGGGTTTGTGCCCGCTCTTCATCCATCACAAAAATACGTTCTTTCTTTAATAATTGCCTCGCCGGCAATCCTTTTGGAATAGTAATCGGCACGTTTAGCCTCCCCTTTTATGTATTGTTTTCATTCTTTTCATTATTATAGCGTTATTACCCTACAAAGCATAACATTTTGCTACCTTTTCTTAAGCTTTCCTTTTAAAAAAGTTAAAACAGTTGCACCTTTTTTATAAATGTGATAATATTACTGAACGTAATGACCGTTTTGTTCATTTGGTCAGTTTTTAGGAGGTAAAATCATGGCTATCGACCGAAAAGCAGAGATTATCAAGGCTGCAACAGAGTCTTTTTCCTTGTATGGTTATAAAAATACAACGATGGAACAAGTAGCTCGTTTAGCCAATGTAGGAAAAGGAACCATCTATACATTTTTCAAAAACAAGGAAGACCTTTTTAACGAGATTGTCTATACACTTTTTGACGATATGCAGAAAGCGGCAAACGATATTATTGAAAAGGATCAACCCTTTCGCGAAAATGTTCACCACGCTCTATTTAATATGTTGGAATATCGTCGGGAACACCAATTAATGATTAAGCTGTTTCAAGAAAAGCGCGATTTAGGAACTCCGGCCGTTCAACATATTACGGAAAAGTTTGAACAATCGATTTTATCCTTTATTGAACAGAAGGTTACCCTAGCAATCGAGCGTGGGGAAATTCGAGAATGCGATTCAAAAATCACCGCTTTCATTATATTAAAGCTATATATTGCATTGATCTTTGATTGGGAAAAACACCATGAACCGTTAACGAAGGAAGATATTGCGAACTTATTTGAATTTTATCTATTTCATGGACTATCACCATAATTTTTTTTTGCTAAGATGACTGAAGGAGCAAAGGAGTCATTGGTTTAAAAGGGGGAAAACACAGAACGATGTTTAAAAATATATTCAGCAAGGAATCTTTAGCTGTTTTAAAAGATCGGAAGCTGATGATCGCTATAGGAGCAGTCATCTTCGTTCCGTTAATGTATGCAGGGATGTTCCTTTGGGCTTTCTGGGACCCTTATGACCGTCTTGACGATATCCCTGTAGCCATCGTCAACGAA
This sequence comes from uncultured Pseudogracilibacillus sp., assembly GCA_937974845.1. Classification (GTDB taxonomy): domain Bacteria; phylum Bacillota; class Bacilli; order Bacillales; family Amphibacillaceae; genus Pseudogracilibacillus. The sequence continues at coordinate 34,705 of CALJVC010000109.1, forward strand.
GACGTTCCCTACCGTTTCGAAGGAGAAACGTATAAGCTCGGGGAAGAACTAGTCGATCGATTGAAAGAAGAAGATGAATTTGATTTCCACTTCGTCGATCGACAGGCAGGTTACAAAGGCTTGCAAGATCAAGATTACTATATTTTAATTGAAATTCCGTCTGATTTTTCACGGAATGCAACTACCTTAATGGATGATGATCCAGAAAAATTACGCCTACGTTACGTGCCAAATGAAAGCTATAACTTTTTAGCATCACAAATTGGAGAAACGGCCATGCTTCACATCGAAATGGCCTTAGAAGAAAAGATTATCGAATCCTATACAGAAACGATGTTTGACAAAGTTGATGAAGTAGCCGATGGACTAGAGGAAGCAGAAGAAGCTACGGAAAAATTAGATGATGGAGCAGAGAAATTACAAGAAAACACCCACTTACTCAAGGATCATCTTGCTACTTTAGCTGAGAAGTCTATTGAATTTGTCGACGGTTCCGAAGCCTTGAAAGACGGAGCCGGAGAATTAGCTTCCGGTACCCAAGAGTTAAATCAAGGGGTCGGCAAATTGTATGATGCAAGTGGCCAATTATTAGATGGCGCTAAAAAAGTAAAGGACGGCCAAAATGAGCTCGCCCAAGGGATGAAGCAGGCCGATGCCGGAGTAAAAGAAATGAAAGACAACGTTCCAGCCCTCATTAATGGAACGGATCAATTTAAAGCTGGCTTATCTGAATTCGAAGAACAATTACCAAAACAGATGGCCAAACAAATTGAAACAGCCCTCACGAAGGGAGAAAAGGAACTTGAATCTGGTATCGAACAACTAGAAAAAGGAATTGTCTCTGGTCTAGGCGCTAGTTCCAACAATCCAGAAGGTCTCGCATACCAACTATCTAAAGGAATCGTAAAAGAAATACATCAACAACTAGACCAAGTTGGTAAACAAGCGGAAAATCTTCCAGCCCAACTTTCTAAAGAGTTGTCGGAAGCCTTAGCCAAAAGTATCGTTAAACAAAATGAAGAAACAATGAAAGAATTAAGCCAGGCTTTATTAAAGGCAGGCATTCCTGAGGAACAAGTACAAAAAATTATCCAAGGAATTGTCGAACAAAGCCCTACAGAGGCACAAGTGCAACAAAAATTAGAGCATGAAATCAACCAAGGAATTCAAGCAAAAATGCCGAATATGGACGAAGCTCTAACAGACAAAAAAGCTGAAATTGCACAGGCAATTGAAAAAGGTGTCTATGGGGCCATCGGACAAACCGAAAAGAAAATCGAAGCAGGCTTTGATCAATTCTCAAAAGAAGTCTCAAATAGCTTAAAAGGTGCCGGTGGAAATATTGAAACTTCGATTGCACAGGGAACCTCACCGGTCTTCAAACAGTTACAAGGTGGCCTCGGTAGTATTCAAGAGGGACAAAAAGCATTGCAAGATGGAATTGGCCAACTAGCTAACGGAACAAAAGAGTTAAGTTCCGGTGCTAACCAACTCGTTGCGGGACAGGGAGAATACGTTTCGCAAATGACCTTGTATACAGAAAAGTTCCTCGAAGCAAAAGAAGGTGTCAACGCCCTTGAAGATGGTTCGTTCCAGCTTCTAGACGGTGTGACCCAGCTAGAAGACGGTGCGAAAAAATTCCAAGAAGGAACGGATAAGCTTGCCGAAGGTTCTAAAAAGCTAGCAGAAGGTACCGATGAATTAAAGGACGGAACGGAAGAATTTAACGAAGAAATGTCTAAAGCCGTCGATGAAATCAATGATGTCGAAGCCGATGAAGATACCTACAATATGATGGCGAACCCGGTCAAAGTAGATAATGAAAAAATTAACGAAGTACCAAACTACGGAACAGGTTTTGCACCTTACTTCCTATCTCTAGGATTATATGTCGGTGCCCTACTTCTTTCAATTGTCTACCCATTACGGGAACCTTCCGTCGTTCCAACTAGCGGTTTCAATTGGTTCTTACGAAAGACGATTGGTTTAGCTATTATCGGTATACTTCAAGCCTTAATTGCAGCAAGCGTACTACTCTTTGGCTTAAAGATCGAAGTACAAAGCGTAACCTTGTTCTATCTATTCTCTATCTTTACAAGCTGGACCTTTATCGCCTTAATTCAATTCCTGGTTACTTGCTTCGATGACCCAGGCCGATTCATGGCGATTATCGTACTCATTTTACAATTAACGACGAGTGCCGGAACTTTCCCATTAGAATTAATACCGGAAGTTTTACAAGCCTTCAACGCATTTTTACCAATGACCTATTCTGTCGCTGGCTTAAAGGCTGTTATCTCTAGTGGTGAGTTCGGTGTAATGTGGATGAATACGGGGATTTTAGCGCTCTTTACAATCGCTTGTTTATTACTCTCCCTTTCCTATTTCGTCGTTATGTTCAAAAGAAAATTCGCTACAATGCAAGACAAAGCTTAAAAAGCTTTTCACTTAGTCAATACTAAAGCTGGACGTTAACCTAAACGTCCAGCTTTTTTTATCGTTACATTCGTATTATTTTATCCACAGAATGTGGACATGTTCGCAT
>CALJVC010000110.1 GCA_937974845.1 uncultured Pseudogracilibacillus sp.
CCGCATCCTGTGCCTTTCCAAGGGCGAGGGCATCGGAATCACTTTCTAAAATATTAGTGACGACGAGTAAGTAAAGATCGAGGCCCTTTTCGGCAACAATCTTCTCGATTTCCGCCTCATAATCCGCCTGCTTTTCAAAGACAGCGGAAGGATCTACTACGTTAATCTGGGCGATTTCAACCTTCGCACCATTCATCGTAAACTCCTTCGCATCCATTCCTAATAACTCAGCAACCGTTTTATCTCCAATATCTGTACCAGCTTTTAACATATCTAAACCATATTGTTCGAGGTCTACTTCAGCAATCGTCGCCAAAGCTTCCGCTACTTGCTTATCTTCTTCCGTACAAGTAGGCGATTTAAAAAGTAAAGTATCGGAAATAATTGCCGAAAGTAATAAAAGAGCATTTTGCTTAGAAATTTCAACGTCTTTTTCCTTGAAAATTTTATACAGGATTGTCGCTGTACAGCCAACTGGCTCAGCTCGGAAATAAAGGGGATTTGCCGTTTCAAAATTTGCAATGCGGTGATGGTCGATGACCTCCGCAATGACAAGATCCTTTATATTATCGACTGACTGTTGAAATTCATTATGGTCAACAAGGATGACTTGTTCTACATCTTCCTCTACGCGCTCAATTAAGCGTGGCGCTTCGACCTCAGCATAACGTAAGGCATAGGCCGTTTCCTTATTCACATCTCCCAAACGAACTGCCTCAGCATCGACTCCTAACTGCTTTTTAAGGTCAGCATAAACAATCGCCGAACAAATCGAATCTGTATCGGGATTTTTATGACCAAAAACTAAAGTATTTGCCATCGTTTTACTCCTTTATTTAAAAATCTTATTTTTTCTATCGTTACTATTTTATTTTACATAAATTTATCAAGCCATGCAATGATTGCTAGCAGTACTAATACTCTTCAGTTTTTCTCTCCCTTTGCAACAATGTTCGTCGCTGGAAAAAACGAACCGTCCGAAGATAGGTAAATTGGAAAATCGGGCTTTGTATAAAAGTGAAAATAAAAGAAAATAAAAAAACAGGGCCGCCGATTAAAAAACCTAAAATAAGGACGAAACTTTCCATTCCAATTCTCACTGCTCGAATCGAATAACCAGTCAAATCTGAAAGGGCAAGCATAAATCCATCCCTTGGGCCGGCTCCTAGATGTACCGCATTGTATAAGCCACCGCCAATTCCCATAATAGTGATACCGACAAGGATAGTTATCACATCTAAGTAACTATTCGTCGCTGTCGGTAAAAAATCAAGCCATAGGAAACCATCGACAAGAACACCGACAAGCAGTAAATTTACTATCGTTCCGACTTTAACATAACTACGGTCGATCAGCAGAGTGAAGGATGTTAAAAATAAACCGATAAGAATATTCCAACTACCGATCGATAAACCGAAATGATTATAAAAAGCGACAGATAAAACATCCCAAGGATGCAAGCCTAAGTGTTGCACTCGCACCGTCATTGCGATACCTAAACTTAATAAAGTCAAACCAATGAAAAAAACAAAAAGACGTAGGCGCATAAGCAGTCACTACTTTCTACAATTTTGAAGATTGATTATCCTACCTTTACACCATTCTCCCATTCAGAACAAAGCACAGAAGATAAATAAAGCGCTTTCCTTTTTTTCTAAATCGTAATTTGTTACACTATTTTTTAACGATTGCTTAAAAAAGGAAGTGTTTAAATGTTAGAAGAGTTAGGAATCCAACGAATCCGCCTTGATCTACCCTTTCGGTTAAACCATGTCAATTGTTTTCTTGCCGAGGGAAAGGACGGTTACGTCGTGATCGATACAGGTCTTCACAATGAAACTACCGTCAAACATTGGAACCAGGTCTTGCAAGATAAAGAAGTAAGCGACATATATATTACCCACTACCATCCTGATCATTTCGGCTATGCAGGTGGCTTACAAAAGAAACACCAAGCCCGTCTATCCATGTCAAAAGTCGATGCTGAAAACGGACTTTCTGCCTGGGATGAAAACTTTTTAAATCAATTGTTAGGAAATTATAAACGGTGTGCCATTCCAGAAGAAGTCGGCCAAGCTATGTTAGATAATACCGTATCCTTCGTTCCCTTAGTTACTCCTTACCCTACTATCGATTATTATTTCAAAGAAAGGGACCGGGTACAAATTGGCCGCTACGAATACGAAGTCCTCTTTACACCAGGACATTCCGATGGACTAATTACTTTTTATAATAAAGAAAAAGGTGTACTCCTATCTACCGACCACATTTTACCACGGATTACACCGAACATCTCATATTGGTTCCATGGCGACGATAATCCTTTAGCTACATACATACAATCTTTAGATAAAATCCGTGCTCTAGATGCCCAGTATGTTATTCCTTCCCATGGTGATCCCTTTTATGACGCTAACAAGCGAATCGACGAAATTAAAGCCCACCATGAAGAGCGTCTAAGTTTATTATTAGATTTAGTCAAAGAAAGGGAGACTGTGTATGAACTTTGCCAAGGCCTTTTCGATTTCGAATTAACGATTCATGAAACGCGCTTTGCCATAGGAGAGACAATTGCCCATCTAGAATATTTACGCCATTTAGGTGAAATCGATCGCGAAGCACCTGATAATGTATGGCACTACTATGTAAAATAGTAACCTCTCCCTAAAAGCTTCCCTAAATTAAATATATGGCTCAACCGATTCTCTATTGAGAAAACTGCCTAATTTATTAGGCAGTTTTTAATTTAATATAAAAAATCCCCTTAAACTGATATTACATCGAGTTTAAAGGGATTTGGATGCAAAATTATGTACGAATAAAATAAGGCGGCAACCGGATTTGAACCGGTGGTAAAGGTTTTGCAGACCTCTGCCTTACC
>CALJVC010000111.1 GCA_937974845.1 uncultured Pseudogracilibacillus sp.
CCTGAAGGAACCTACTTCATTCCACCGACGGTTTTGAAGGATGTAACGACGGATATGCTAGTGATGAAGGAAGAAACCTTTGGTCCTGTAGCTCCTTTAACAAGTTTTTCGACGGTAGAAGAAGCGGTAAATATGGCGAACGATACAAACTATGGTTTAGCTGCTTATTTCTTTACTAGGGATTATCAGCAAGCCATTTATTTACACGATCATTTAGATTATGGGATTATCGGCTGGAATGATGGAGCACCGACAGTTGCTCAGGCTCCCTTTGGCGGAATGAAGGAGAGTGGTTTAGGCCGAGAAGGTGGAATCGAAGGAATTGAAGCCTATCTAGAAACGAAATATATGTCAATTGGAAACGTAACCTAGTTCTTTCCCCCTTTAAAGTAGCTGTATAGTTACTTTAAAGGGGGTTTCTAGACTATTAGGTAAAAAGAGAAAGATAGCTTAAGATCCTCCTTGAATTTGTTTCCTTCTTTTTTACTTAGGATGGACTGGGTTTCGTTTTAGTAAGCATTGATTTAAATAAAAGAGACGCATAACCTCATTTTAAATCAGGAGGCTATGCGTCTCTTTCTATTAATCTATAAGTGAGGATTAGGATTTAGCCATTACTTTCTTCTCCCAAGCTGGTAACATTTTGTTCAATGGTTTGTCTTTCCGGAAACCAAGGACGTATTCCGCCTGCATTAAGGTATGAATTTCGCTTGTACCTTCGTAGATGACCGGCGCCTTGGAGTTACGTAAGTATCTTTCAACTGGATATTCATCGGAGAAACCATAGGCTCCGTGGATTTGTACCGCATCGTTTGCTGCCTTATTCGCAAACTCAGTAGCCTGCCATTTGGCTAAGGAAGTCTCCCGGGTGTTGCGTACGCCTTCATTCTTTAATTCACCAGCTCGGTAGACTAAGAGTCGACTCATTTGTAAGCCAGCTTCCATGTTAGCGATTTTTTGCTGGACAAGTTGGTGTCTAGCGATCGGTTTACCAAAGGTCTCCCGTTCATGGCAGTATTTCACACTAGCTTCTAGGGCGGCCATAATTTGTCCCACCGCCCCTGCCGCAACGGTAAAACGTCCATTGTCTAAGGCTGACATTGCAATTTTAAAGCCCTCACCTTCTTCACCTAAGAGGTTTTCAGCTGGTACTTTGACGTTGTCGAAGAAAATTTCACCTGTGTTTCCTGCTCGGATTCCTAGTTTACCTTCGATAGGACGGGAGGAGAAACCTTCCCATTCCCTTTCTACGATAAAGGCTGAAATTCCATGGTGTTTTTTACTTTTATCTGTATAGGCAAAGACGAGGAAGTAGTCGGCGACATCGCTTAAAGAAATCCATGTTTTTTGTCCGTTTAGGATATAGTGATCCCCTTGTTTTTCAGCGGTTGTCAAAATAGCTGCAACGTCTGAACCAGCATTAGGTTCTGTTAAACCGAAGGCACCGATTTTTTCTCCCTTAGCTAAAGGAACTAAGTATTTTTGTTTTTGTTCTTCGGTTCCCCATTGTAAGATTGTCATACTATTTAAGCCGGTGTGTACTGATACAGCTGTACGAAAGGCTGTGTCTCCTCGTTCAAGCTCTTCACAAACGATAGCTAAGGAATTGTAGTCCATGCCACTACCGCCATAGGCTTCCGGAATACAGACCCCCATTAGACCAAGCTCTGCTAGGTCTTGATAAATTTTGTCTGGAAAACTTCCTTGACGATCCCATTCGTTGATATAGGGCATGATTTCCTTGTCTACATAGTTTCTAACCGTTTGCCGTAGCATCTTTTGTTCTTCAGAAAAATTGAAATCCATATTTACCTCTCCTTTATACTAATGATTAGTTAGCGTTTTCAAAGGTTAAGAAAGTTATAATCTGTTTGCAATTATTGTTTTATTTTTATATGTTTCTCAGCATGCTGTCCTAGTTCCGGTGGTGCTTTGCGATAGGTCACCGGAGTTCGGGATAGTTTAATAGGGTTACCGATCATCTCGATCCTACCAGCCTTCGGGTGTTCCATTTCAATAAACATTTCCCGATGGGCTAGATGTTCATCTTGATAGACTTGTTCTAGATTTTGGATTGGTCCAGAAGGAATGTTGTTTGCTTCACATTGTTCATACCAGTACTGGGTAGAACGCTTGGTGAGTTCTTCGTTGATTAATGGAATTAGTACCTCACGATTCGTGACCCTTTCTTTATTCGTTTTAAAGCGCTCGTCTTCTTTTAAATCTTCTCGTCCGATAATGTCACAAAATCGGGCGAATTGCGCATCATTACCAACAGCGATGACAATTTCTCCATCCGCTGTTTGGAAGGAATCGTAGGGGACGATATTAGCATGGCTATTTCCTAGTCGCTCTGGTATTTGCTTCGTCATTAAATAGTTGCTCCCTATATTGACTAGGGTACTCACCGCAGCATCATAGAGAGCGAGATCTATTTTCTGTCCTTTATTTGATTTCGTTCTCTCTAGTAGGGCGGCTTGAATTCCTATTGCTGCATATAAGCCAGTGATAATATCGGTAATGGCTACCCCTGTCTTTTGGGGACCGGATGCTTTTGTTCCTGTAATACTCATGAGTCCACTCATCGCTTGGATAATGAAATCATAACCTGGACGATGTTTGTATGGACCGGTTTCCCCAAAGCCAGTAATTGAGCAATAGACGAGCTGAGGGTACTTTTTCGATAATTCTTCATAACCGAGGCCGAATTTTTCCATCGTTCCGGTCTTGAAATTGTTAATTAAGACATCGGCGTCTTCTAATAAGGAATGTAATGTTTCGATGCCTTCTTTTGTTTTTAAATTGAGTACAATGCTTTCCTTGTTTCGGTTAGCACACAAAAAGTAGGCACTGACTCCTTCTTTGAAGGGGGGACCCCAAGTTCGCGTTTCATCCCCTTTAGGCGATTCGATCTTAATGACTTCAGCTCCTAAGTCGGCTAAAATCATGGTCGAAAAGGGGCCAGCCAGTACGCGGGATAAATCGATAATTTTTATCCCCTGTAATGCTCCAGCCATTCTGTTACCTCCTTTCAAAAAACGAAAAAGCCAGTTCAAAATAAACTTATCTCTGTAAGTTATTTTGAACTGGCTTATACTTATTGGTACAATTACGGGCTGTAATTGTGAATAAGTTAGGCAGTTATTATTGGTTTGCCATTATCATAACATAAGATTTTAGAAATGTAAACCCTTTCTTTTAATCTTTAATTTATAGGGAGAAGGGTTTTACTATCATTAAAGGGCTATAGTTCTAGCAGTAGCTAGTATTGTAAAGCCTGAGCAATAACATTGACTATTTTCAGTTTAGAAGGTAGAGTTATAGTTGGTTTAGCCGGCAAGAAATTTTTTTTACAACAAAATCTCTAATTAGAGATATTTTGATTCGAAATAAATGGAGGAAGAGAAAGATGGTATTATCAATTATTTTACAAGTTTTACTAGGTATTGGGTTTATTATGTTTGGTTATCAGAAGTTTGTTTCTGAAGAAATGAAGCAAGGTTTCGTTCATTTTGGTTATAGCGATGGTTTTCGGATTTTTACGGCCTTGTTTGAGATTGTAGCAGGACTCTTAATGTTTGTCGGTATCTGGGTTAAACCGTTAGCGACGATTGCAGGTCTTATGGTCATTGCAACGATGATCGGAGCTGTATTGACTCATCTTAAGGTGAAAGATGAATTCAAGAGTATGCTCATGCCTTTAATCCTATTAATTTTAGGTTTAATTGTAACAGGTCAAAACTGGACCTACTTATTTTAGATTCTAGTAAAGGAAAGTAGTAAACCGGCTTATCCATAGATAAGAAAGTTGATAAAAAGAAGAACGGGTGCAAAGATATTGCACCTGTTTTTTTATTATCAAAGTTCTAGGTAGATAAGGTATACTTTGATAGAGATGAAGGTATATGCTAGAGGGAGTGTTAACATGGGAACGATTTACTGTATCGGCAGAAACTATGTAAAACATGTTGAAGAGTTAGGGAATATTGTACCGGAGGAACCGGTAGTTTTTACTAAAACATCCCATTCTGTTACTCGAGCTGAGGGACAGGAAATTACTTTGCCGAAGGGTCGAGGCGCAATCCATTTTGAAACGGAACTCGTTTTGAAGATGGGGAGGGATTATGATCCGAACTTATCGGTCGATTCCTTGGTTTCGGAGATGACGGTCGGTTTAGATTTGACGCTTCGTGATATACAGGATTCTTTAAAGAAAAAGGGTTATCCTTGGTTAGTAGCTAAAAACTTCCCCCATTCCGCTATTCTTGGTAAGTTTATTCCTTTTCCAGGTGTCAAAGCCTGTGAAGAAACGTATTTTTCCTTAGAAATCGATGGTGTAGAAGTACAACGGGGAGAAATAGGTAAGATGATTTTTCCGATCGCTACACTATTAGATTATATCGGGCAACATCTCGGCTTGAAAAAAGGAGACTTAATATTTACTGGTACACCGGAAGGAGTAGGACCGTTAGAGGGGGACGAAGAACTGGATTTGTTTTGGGACAATCAACGTTTAGGTAGGATAAACATTTCATCCCTTCGTCAATAAATTGTCATATAGTACCTTCCTCCTTAGGCTTAAAAGAAGATAGGAGAAAACAAGGCTAAAAGCTAGATATATCAAGGGATTAGTTAAAGAAATATCGAGGTTAGGATAAGAAAAATCAATTGACATCTTGTCGAAATAATGGTAAAAAGGTTATATATGTCTTATGTCGAGAACTACGAAATAAGTACCCCTATAGAGTAGGTGACAAGGATGGCTCAAGGAGTCGAAAAGGATGACCTTTTTACGGACATACCACATTACAAAGAAGCCTTTACCCATCTGTTAGATAATATTGATAAAGGTGTGCTCTTTACTAACAGTAAGAAAGAAATTATTTATACTAATGGGAAGTTTTCTGAAATAACGGGATATACTTTTCCGGAAGTCAAAGGGAAGACACCTAAATTTCTTCAGTCAGGGGTTCAAAACGAAACCTTTTATCAAGAGATGAACGAACAAATCCTTGCGAAGGGAAAATGGAAGGGAAAGTTATGGAATCGGTCTAAGGACGGTTCTATTTCTCTTTATGATTTGTCTATTTATGGTTTGAAAAATGAGCAAGGTTACTTTGATAATTTTATTGGTTTTCTTGATAAATTGTCTGAAGGGGAAGAGAAGAAGGATATCGAGTTGTTAGACGATGCATATTACGATTCATTAACGCACTTACCGAATCGGGATTTGTTGTATCGACGTTTACAAGCTAGTGGAACGGCGAACAAGTCTAGGACTCAGGATCTCTCCTTGCTGTTATTTCAAATTAAAAACTTTCAAGAGATCAATGCTAATTATGGTTTAGTATTTGGAAATATGTTGTTAAAACGGATCGCAAATCGGGTCGAGCGTCTCATCCCTGCCGATAGTATGTTAGCCCGCTGGGATGGGACCGTGTTTGCCCTAGTTATCGAAGGGGATGTGCCGAAGAAGAAAATTGCCGAAATCGTCGATGAGTTATCGGCGACTATTACCGCCCCTTATGTTATTAATGGTATTTCATTAAATGTAGAGGTTCATTTCGGTGTCGTGTTGCATCAGAAAATGGACGATCCACTCACGGTCGCAAAATTAATCGAAAGGGCAGAGGAGGCTTTAGCCCGGGCAAAAAGAGAGACGAAGTTGTTTTGCTTCTTTGATTCTTCTATCGTCCCAAGCGACAGCTTTATCATTACAGAGGCTGAGATACTACGAAGCCTTCATAGAGGTGAGTTCGAGCTTTACTATCAACCCCTGTTTGCAACGGATACACAGGAGTTAGTAGGTTTTGAATCGTTAATCCGTTGGCAACATCCAACGGAAGGATTGATTCCTCCAGGGGACTTTATTCCTTTGGCTGAAAAAACCGGCGTCATCCAGGAGCTCGGGAAGTATGTCTTCAAGGAAGCTTGTCGCCAACAGGTCGTATGGGAAGAGAAAGGTTACGACGATATCATTATAAGTGTCAACCTATCGATGAATCAGTTTAAGGATGATGAGCTAGTTCCTTTTATTCAAGCGACTTTAGAGGAGACCGGAGCTAATCCGAGAAGGATTAATATAGAATTAACCGAAAGTACTTTTAACGAAGATGTGGAAAAAACTATTCAAAAGTTAAAGCAATTAAGTAAACTAGGTTTAACGATAGCGATGGATGACTTTGGTACAGGGTACTCTTCTTTAGGCTATTTAATCGACTTTCCGATTCATATTATTAAAATCGATCGTTCCTTTATTAATGTCCTCGATGAAAATGAAAAAATCGAGGCGATAGTGAAAGCTATCAATTCTATGGCGGAAAGTTTAAATATAGAGGTAGTAGCCGAAGGAGTAGAGACGAACGAACAGTATGAACTAGTTAAAAAATTAAATTGTAATATAGTGCAAGGATTTTTATTTGACCGACCGAGAAGTGTAGAAGAAACTGAGGCTATTTGGTTAAATCAGACATCAACGAATCGGTTAGGCTAACGCACGGAAGTAGAAAACTAACTTCCGTGCGTTTTTTCTTTGTTTTTTACAAGTTTCGGTATTTTATTGCGTTAAAAAGATTAGGAAAACTAAAGTGCTTACATAAATTGAACCATGCTTTGAAAACCTTGTGGTCAAGCTATTATAGTACAGTAAGAGGCTTTGATTTATGTTGTTTTCTTGAAAAAGGTTGTAATTTATTTTTAATCTGTTATATAATAGAGGGCAACAAAGTATTTGCACAAAATGATAGGAGGAATAGTGAATGCCTGAGTACGTAACGGTAGGTAAAATTAAAGTAGCAAAAATAATTTATGATTTCTTTAGCGAAAAAGTAGTACCAGAGGCAGAGTTAGATGTCGACAAGTTTTGGCAAGATTTTGAACAAATTGTTTTAGACTTCACTCCGAGAAACCGTGAGCTTTTAGAAAAGCGTGAAAGGTTACAAGAGCAAATCGATGAGTGGCATAAAGAAAATAAAGAATTTGATCCGGCTAAATATAAGGCCTTCTTAGAAGAAATTGGTTATTTAGAAGAAGAAGTAGAAGATTTTGAGATTTCAACGACGAATATTGACGATGAGATTGCGAAGGTGGCGGGTCCACAGCTAGTTGTTCCAATCAACAACGCTCGCTATGCAATCAATGCTGCAAACGCGCGCTGGGGCTCCTTATATGATGCTTTCTATGGTTCCGATATCATTCCGGAAGATAATGGAGCGCAAAAAGGAACGACCTATAACCCAGTTCGTGGAAATAAGGTTATAGCAAAAAGCCGTGAATTTTTAGATATGGCGGTGCCCTTAGCCTCAGGCAGTCACCACGACTCTACAAAGTATGAGGTGAAAGACGGTAAGCTACTCGTAACCTTAAAAGAAGGTAAGCAAGTTGGTTTGAAAGATGAAGAGAAATTTGTCGGTTACCAAGGGGACGAAGCTTCACCGAGCTCTATTTTACTTAAAAATAACGGCCTGCATATCGACATTCAAATCGACCCGAACGATCCTGTAGGTAAGACCGATGCTGCTGGCGTGAAAGATATTGTTCTAGAGTCGGCTATTACGACAATAATGGACTGTGAGGACTCGGTCACTGCTGTCGATGCTCAAGATAAATTAGAAGTTTACGAGAATTGGCTAGGTCTAATCCGTGGAGAGCTTACAGCAACCTTTAGAAAAGGTGACCGGACAATCGAACGTAAATTCAACGATGACCGTGTATATAAAACGCCAGAAGGTGGCGAGCTAACTTTATCTGGACGTGTCCTTATGCTCGTTAGAAATGTCGGACACTTAATGGTAAATAATGCGGTCTTAAATGAAGACGGTTCTGAAGCCTATGAAGGTATTTTAGATGCCGTATTTACAAGTGTTATCGCGAAACATAACTTACTCGGTAAAGGTAAGTATATTAACTCGAAGAAAGGCTCCATCTATATCGTTAAACCTAAGATGCATGGTTCTGAAGAAGTTAAGTTTACGAACGACCTCTTTGCTCGCGTAGAAGATATGCTAGAATTAGAACGTAATACCTTAAAGATTGGTATTATGGATGAGGAGCGCCGTACGAGCTTAAACTTGAAGAACTGTATTTATGAAGGTAGAGAACGGGCGATCTTTATCAACACGGGTTTCCTCGATCGTACTGGAGATGAAATCCATACATCGATGGAGTTAGGTCCAATGATGAGAAAGGTTGATATGCGACAGGCAGCTTGGCTCGATGCCTATGAGAAAAATAACGTCCTACAAGGTTTAAAAACAGGCTTTAAGAACCGTGCCCAAATTGGAAAGGGTATGTGGGCAATGCCTGATAAAATGAAGGATATGCTCGAGTCGAAGATCGGTCATGTTAAAGCAGGAGCGAACACGGCTTGGGTTCCTTCACCGACAGCGGCGACAATTCATGCTTTACATTATCATGAAGTCAATGCCCAAGAGGTTCAGGATGACATTATTAAAGCCGGTTTAGACAAGGACTATCGTGATACAATTTTACAAATTCCTGTTCAAGAAAATGTGGATGAGTGGACACCGGAAGAGATCCAAGACGAGCTTGATAACAACTGTCAAACGATGCTCGGTTATGTTGTTCGCTGGGTTGAACAAGGTGTCGGATGTTCTAAGGTACCAGACATCCACGATGTTGGACTGATGGAAGACCGGGCAACACTGCGGATTTCTAGTCAGATGGTTGCGAACTGGTTATACCATGGAATCGTTACGAAGGAGCAGGTCGAAGAGACCCTTCGTCGCATGGCCGAAGTCGTTGATAAACAAAACGAAGGTGACCCATTATACAAAAATATGGCGCCGAACTTCGATGACTCTGTTGCCTTCCAGGCTGCTCGGGACCTCGTGTTTGAAGGTACGAAGCAACCGAACGGTTACACGGAGCCAATTTTACAACGTCGTCGTATCGAAGCGAAAAAGAAAATGGGCTTAATTTAATAATTGTGCAATCACCCTTAATAGATATTTAATATAAAAGTTCCCCTGAAGCGTTGAATAATACGCTTCAGGGGATTTTATTTTAACTAGCTTAATTTTTTAGTTCGTCGTCGCTACGGTTTCTTTTTTTGTACCTTTTTTTAACTCTTCAAAGGCATTGACTAAATAAATAATTGATAAAAGTTCATAGAGAAAGACAAGTTCTGTCGGAAGTTTACTAATGACGGTATCTTCTGGAAGGTATTTTTCGTTCCAGTACGTTTTCATCATTTCTCGAAGGGCTTGTTCGTTTTCTTCTGTAATCATTTCCTGATCGCCCATCATATACTCAGCGATATGCTCAATCGTTTGGATAATTCGTTCTTTTTGTTCTTCGGTAAAGCTCGTATCCTGGAGTTTAAGCTCGTCTAAATTAAGGATGTGGTATCGGATAAAGCGGAGTTGTTCTAATTCTTCCTGCACTTCGGTTAAACGTTGTTGTTTTTTATCTTCTAAACGAAAGTATTCTGTATCGCTCGTTTCATAGTGTACGAGCTTTTCTGTCTTCGTAAAAAGTCGTTTGACCCGTTCTTGATGGGTAGCTAGACGCTTTTCTTCTTCATTAACTAGGGCGTATAAGCTTTGGCCTAATGCTTCGTAGATTTCAGCTAAATTCTTTTGTATTTCCTTCATAAAATTCGGCGGAAAAATAAGCAGATTTACCAAAGTAGAGACAGTGATACCGATCGTAGTGGTACCGAGACGTATGAAGAAAGATAGGAAGTAATCATCGTAAACGACTTCGATCATAGCTACGGCGGTAATTGTCGCTACTAAAAGACCGTCATACAATTTTAAATGGTAGGAAGTAATGATCGTTAAGGTAGCGGCTAACGTATAAGTAAGCGGGGAGCTACCAAATAAAGAAATAAATAAAACAGCATAGAAGGAACCGATAGCGGAAGCCGGAAAGCGAACGAGTCCTTTCTTTATAGAATCGGAGACCGTCGGTTCTAAGGATACGATAGCCGTAATCACTGCAAAAACCGGTGACCAACCAAGGGCTTCACAAATGAGGGCAGTGAGAAAGACGGCTACAGCTGTTTTTACAATTCTTGTTCCTGGAAACCGCATGTACATGCTCCTATACGTTGAAAATATTTCTCCTCATTTACAGTAGCGAGGACGTTGACTATTTCATTATAGAATAAAACGAAGGCGACTGTAACTAATATACCCTTTTATAAAGTAGTTTAAAAGGCTGTATTATTACAGTTTAGGGGGATAATGAAGAAAAAAACAAAAAATATAAAATTTTTTCCTAAAAAGTTTAAGAAAACACTTGCATTTTAAAAAAAACAGTATATACTGTATTATAACAGACGTTAGAGATGACGTTCTGTTATATAAATGGAGGTGTTGGACATGAAAAAAACATTCGATTATGCGACTTGCCCTGAGTGTGGCAGAAGTATTTCTGAAACTAGCTATACGTTAGAATGCGATTATTGTTTGTCCAAAAGAGAAGATTAGTAGTTTGGTAACCTCTGTATTATAACAAGATTTGTATCATTGTTTATTCTGTATTTATTTTGTATATATTGCTTATCATTAAATGTTTATATACCAAGGAGGAAATTGCAGATGTTCAAAGAAAGAGTAGCAGCTTTACAAAAAGATTGGGAAGAGAATCCAAGATGGAAAGGAGTTAAGCGCCCATACTCAGCAGAAGATGTTATCCGTCTTCGTGGATCCATCGATATCGATTACACTTTCGCTCAG
The DNA here is from genome assembly GCA_937974845.1 of uncultured Pseudogracilibacillus sp. Lineage (GTDB taxonomy): Bacteria > Bacillota > Bacilli > Bacillales > Amphibacillaceae > Pseudogracilibacillus. The sequence continues at coordinate 10,704 of CALJVC010000111.1, forward strand.
CGCGGTGCTGAAAAATTATGGAAGTTTTTAAATGAAGAAGATTACATCAATGCTCTTGGTGCGCTAACAGGTAACCAAGCGGTACAGCAAGTAAAAGCTGGCCTTAAAGCAATCTACTTAAGTGGTTGGCAAGTTGCAGCGGATGCGAACATGGCTGGAGAAATGTATCCGGACCAAAGTTTATATCCGGTCAACAGTGTTCCACAAGTTGTACGCCGTATTAACAACGCTTTACAGCGTGCGGACCAAATCGAATATTCTGAAGGAAACGTTACACGAGACTACTTCATGCCAATCGTTGCTGACGCTGAAGCAGGTTTCGGTGGACATTTAAACGTTTTCGAATTAATGAAAGCGATGATCGAAGCAGGTGCTTCCGGCGTTCACTTCGAAGACCAGTTAGCTTCTGAGAAGAAGTGTGGACACTTAGGTGGTAAAGTATTAATCCCAACACAAACAGCAATCAAAAACTTAATCGCTGCTCGCTTTGCAGCTGACGTAATGGGTACACCAACGATTATCATGGCACGTACGGATGCTAACGCCGCTGACTTAATTACGAGCGACGTAGACGATTATGATAAGCCATTCTTCACTGGTGAGCGTACAGTCGAAGGTTTCTACCGCACAAAAGCAGGTCTTGACCAAGCGATTGCTCGTGGTTTAGCTTATGCTCCATATGCTGACCTCATCTGGTGTGAAACGGCAGAGCCAGACTTAGATGAAGCTAAGGCCTTTGCTGACGCTATCCATGAAAAGTATCCAGATAAGATGTTAGCTTACAACTGTTCACCGTCCTTCAACTGGGAGAAACATATGACAGTAGAAGAAATGGATACCTTCCAGAAAGACTTAGCGAAAATGGGTTACAAGTTCCAGTTCGTAACTTTAGCTGGATTCCATACATTAAACTACAGCATGTTCGAACTTGCCTACGAGTACAAGGACAAAGGTATGGGTGCCTACTCCCGTCTCGTACAGCAGAAAGAATTTGCTGCAGAAGAGAAAGGATTCACTGCTACTCGTCACCAGCGTGAAGTCGGTGTAGGTTACTTTGATGAGGTTGCCCAAGTTATCGCGGGTGGAGAATCATCAACAGTAGCATTAGAAGGATCTACAGAAGCTGAACAGTTCTAAGCTCTGGGATCGGAAAATACGGCATGATCGCTCCTTATGATATATAATATAGATACGATTAGGTCTTCCTCTGTAGACCTAATCGTTTTTTTGTGTTTTTCGAGAGGATTGGCTCTTGTTTAATTAAAGCTTATACTTATTAAAAGTCTTCCTAATTATTCAACTTTTCGACAAACTTTAAGTAAATAAAAGTTTGAAACATAATTGTAATATTACTAACATACAACTGTTATCTTTGGGTGTTATAATCTAATCAGGAAAACATAGAATAGTAGAATTAATACATATTATTATCGTAATTAAATCGTCATAAAATATAGAAGAAAAGGAAGAGGAGAAATTGAAGAAGAAGCTTGTAACGATTGGAACAGCAACTGCTTTACTTTTCACGAGCACGATTTCTATTTCACCGAATACTATTTTTGCTGAAAGAAATATGAACCAGCTTAAATCCGAGCAATCAGAATTAAATACTAATTTAACGAAAGTAGAACAAAAGATTAAAGATATTTTACTCGAAATGAATGCTATTAACGATAAGATAGTAGGTTTCGAGGCGGAAATTAAAGAGAATAAAAAAGCAATCAAGAAAGTTAAAAAACAAATGGACAAGCATGAAAAGGAGATCGATGCGATTAACGAACGAATCGATGAGCGTAACGAGATCCTGAAGAACCGAATTTCATCGATGCAGCAGGTTGGCGGAAACGTTAGCTTACTAGAGGTCTTCCTCGGCGCTAAAAGTCCGATTGACTTCCTTAGCCGGGTCGAAGCCGTAACGACGATGACAAAGGCTGACCAGAAGTTAATCGATGAGCAGGAGGCCGACTTACAAAAGGTCGAAGAAAAAATGGGCGAGCTAGAACAAATTAAGGCTGACCATGAGGGAATTATCGATCAAATCGAATATAGCATGGAAGAACAGAAAAAATCTAAGAAGAAATTAAAGAAAAAAGAAAAAGAATTAAAAAGAGAAAAAAGTAATATTGAAGGAAGCTTACAAACAGTAAATAGTGAGTTAGCTAGATTGGAGGCGCAGGTTCGCCAAAATATTGATCGTGGTACAAGCGCCCAAACTATCTCTAATACAGCAACGGCATCTAATAACCAAGAAAAGGCTAGCTCTAGCCCTAAAGTAAAAGTTAACAACAGTTCCGTACTTTCTACTGCTTACTCTGCTTCAGGTACACCTTATAAAGGTGGTGGAACAGACAAGAACGGTTTTGATTGCTCCGGATTTGTCCAGTGGGTTTACAAGCAACACGGAGTAAATTTACCTCGGACAGCAGCGGAGATGGGAGGTACAGGTCAGAAAGTGTCTAAACTAAGCGAGGCTCAACCAGGCGATTTAGTTCTCTTTAGAAATGGTAAACACGTAGGTATTTACATAGGAAATGGTAAGTTTATTGGTTCCCAATCCTCTACTGGGGTAGCAGTGGCAAGCCTCACTCGAGGTTATTGGGCTAAAGAATTTGATGGAAATATTAGAAGAGTAAGATAGATAGACGAAA
>CALJVC010000112.1 GCA_937974845.1 uncultured Pseudogracilibacillus sp.
AAACCGCGATAACAGCGGCGGAAACAGGACATTTAGTCTTAGCAACATTGCATACGAATAGTGCGGCCCAAACTATTACTAGGATTATCGATGTTTTTCCACCCCACCAGCAGGAGCAAGTACGTATTCAACTCGCTTCTGTTTTAGAAGCGGTTATCTCACAACGGCTTTTTCCTAGAATAGATCGAAAAGGACGCATAGCAGCAACGGAAATATTAGTGAACCACCCATCGGTAGCTAATTTGATAAGAAACAATAAGATTAATCAAATTTATAACATTATTCAAACAAATAGAGCTTTAGGGATGCATACGTTAACGATGTCTATACAAAGGTTTGTTACGGACGGAATTATCTCTCAAAAAGTAGCAATGCCCTACTTAAAGGATGTAGGTGAGTTTCATGGCAATATATAAATATGTCGGTCGGACAGTGTCAGGTAAGTTAAAACGAGGGACAATCGAAGGACTGTCTCGTCAAGATGCTATCCAACAATTGCGGGAACAAGGAATTAGCCCAAGGGAATTAAAGGAAACGAAGCCGTCGATCTTTAATCGTGATTTATCCCTCGGTGCAAACCGAGTTAAGGCAGAAGACTTCGTCATCTATTGTAGACAATTTGCTACTCTAATCAGGTCTGGTGTTACTATTGTCGATGCCACGAATATATTAGCCAAACAGACGGAAAGTAAAGCATTAAAACAAACGTTAGAAAAGGTAGAAAAAGAGATTCGCGGTGGAATTGCTTTTTCCGATGCGACGGAAAAATATCCGAAAGTGTTCCCGCCACTTTTTTCGAATATGGTGCGAGCAGGTGAGATGACAGGTAATTTAGACGAAACCTTGGACCGGATGGCAACTTATTATGAAAAGCAACATTCTCTAAAAAAGAATGTACAATCAACCATGGCTTATCCTTCGATTTTAACGATTTTAATTATCGGTGTAGTTATCTTTTTATTAATTTATATAATACCGCAATTTATGGTGATTTATGATCAATTCGATAGCGAACTTCCGACTATCACACAAATTATTATTCAACTAAGCGAGATTGTACAAGACGTATGGTGGCTTGTACTTCTTGTACTAGCCGTTCTTACTGGACTTTTAATCTTTTTATATAAAACCAATCATTCTTTTCGCTATTCGGTCCATGTGATGATT
>CALJVC010000113.1 GCA_937974845.1 uncultured Pseudogracilibacillus sp.
GTTAAAAACCTTTCAATATCTTCGATAGGGAAATGGTTTAATTTGTCTTGCAAATAAAGCTGAATCGCCTCTTCTGTTTTGATGACGGTTTCCTTTCCTTCCGCTGTCAAGGATAGGTAGACGATTCGCCGATCCTCTTTATAGCGTTCCCGAGTCAGCATATTTTTTTCAACTAGTCGATTGACAAGGGCAGTAATGGCACTTCTTCCAACCCCCATCTCTTCTGCCAATTGGCTTGAGTTGACTCGCTCTTTATAAAAGATGTATTGCAAAACGGTAAATTGGTCCGTCGTAATTTCTGGATGGACGTGTTGTTTCATCATATTATTTGTACTACGGTAAATTCGTTGAAAAGCTTTTTGGTAGCGGTGCATATAATTGGTTATCTTATCCATTGCATCCTCCTAAGAATAATAGTTCACTAGGTGAACTATTAGATGTATGAATTATTATAATGAATTTAAGGAAAAAAGTGAAAAAATTGAAAGAAGACCTCATATTCATAATAAAAAACGAACGACTCCTTAAGGAGGAGGTCGTTCGTTACATATAGAGAATGAAGGGAAGGCGTTGCTAATTTTTAGAGCAAGGCTAAGGTTTATACTGGCCCGCTAGTTCTGGATTTTGCAATGTCGTGTCTCGATGAATAGCTACAACATAGGGTTCGGCCTCCTGATCATCTTTTTTCTTTATACGAAAAATATAATATTCCTCGGTGGAATCAATCATATCCGCTTGGCTGTTGTGCTGATAGTGATAATATTCCTTAATGTCCTCAATCGTTAAGTCTAGCTTCGGGTTGTCAATTTCTTCAATATGGTAGTCATAGAGTAACCATACTTGATGTTCTTTCACATAAACGACAGTAAACTCCCGGGGTTTCTCCTGATGTGTCGCATCAGCCATTTGGATGAAGCGGGCTGTAAATTCATCTTCCTTTTCATCTACGAGTTCAAACCTTAAATCGATGTTGTTTTTTGAAAGATCGGGATCGTGCATGGAATGGTAATATTCATAAAGAAGCGTCCGCATTAAAGGTTCGAGGCGCTCCTCGGCAAATAAGGCTCGGAAGGCTCCTCGATAAGGCTTTAAAAATTCTTCCTGTTTATCGGAGCTTCGTTTTTCATCGAGTAAATCTTCATTGATAATGTCGTTATCCGTATCAAACAAGTCGTTTTCCCGATATTGTTCTAATACTAGTTCGATTCGGTCGAAACTTTCGGTAACAATTTTTCTAGCAATGGTATCGGTGACTCCATAGCCTAGATGTTCTGTATCGGGCAAGGCTTGGCAAGCCGTAAAAATCATTGTACTGAGAAAAATGAACGGGAAAAATATTCTTCGTCGCATACTGAACACTCCTTCAAGTCGACATCATAGTTAATGTAAACATTATTTTAACAAATGTAAAGCTATTCGAAACTATTTTCTATAAGAAAAATAAGGCGTTAAAAGGAGCGCAATATCTTCCACTAAACTTAGGCTTAAAATCGAATACTTGATATGTTTCGAACGACGGTAAATATTGTCGGCGATGCCTCCTGTGCTGTCGTCGTAGCCGGAAGCGAGGGATCCCTTGATTCCGGTAATAAATAAGGTCTAGTTTTAAGGCTGATAGCCGATATAATTCTCAATTAGTTTGGTGATTTTTTCATAAAAAGATAATAGAGAACCTTCAAACTACCTAGGACTAAGCATTTATCTTAACGAAGAAAGCAAGCTATATTATAATGATTATAAATAGAAAAATAACAGGAGATGTGTATAGGATGTCAGTGTATGAAAAGTTTTCCGTAGAAACAGTAGATGGCAAAACGGTACCTCTATCTACCTATGAAGGGAAAGTAACCCTGATTGTTAATACGGCGAGTAAATGTCAGTATACCTATCAGTATGAACAGTTACAGGACTTATACGATAAATATAAGTTAAATAACTTTATGGTTCTAGGTTTTCCTTGTAACCAGTTCGATAAGCAGGAGCCTGGTACAAGTGAGGAGGCAGCAGAGTTCTGTCAATTAAACTACGGGGTTACGTTTCCAATCTTTAAAAAAATCGACGTAAATGGTGAAAAGGAATCCCCATTATTTAAATATTTAAAGCAGGAGGCGCCCTTCAAAGGCTTCGATGAGACTCATATGCCAGAAAAGCTATTGAAAATGCGTTTAGAAGAAAACTATCCAGAGTGGGTCGTTGGTGATGCAATCAAGTGGAACTTTACAAAGTTTTTAGTCGATCATGAAGGAAAAGTGATTGAACGGTTTGAACCCTTTGAAGAGCCAGAAAGCTTTGAAGCCAAAATTGAACAGGCTTTAATTGCTGCGAAATAATTTGTAAGGGGCGAATCGGCCAAGGGAATACCTTTAAACGATAAGATGGTGTTTTATCGTTTAAAGGTTTTTTTGTTTAGGAGAAAGTTTGCGTGGGGCTTTATGCTATACTAATCGATAAATATAGTTGACAAGGCGGTGTAATAAGCATATGCCACGAGCACAGAGGTTATCCGATCGGGTAGCTGAAGATATTTTATCCTTGATCGTTTCAGATAAATTATTTTTACCAGGAGATCAATTACCAAATGAAAATGAATTCGCTGAACAATTAAAGGTAAGTCGTACTACTTTACGAGAAGCTTTACGTATTTTAGTTACCCATGGCGTCATTGAAATTAAACGAGGTCGAGGTACTTTTGTTCGAAAGGATTTCGATCCAAATGAAGGAGCAAATTTATCGAATCTAATCGACTTACAAGTTAATTTAAAGGATTTATATGAAATGCGACTAATCTTTGAGCCGGAAGCGGCCTATTATGCGACATTGAGGGCGACGGAACAAGAGCTAGAGCGCATCCTTTCTTATGGGAAATTGATAGAGGAAAAAATTAGGCGCCAGGAGGATCGCACCGAAGCAGAACAAAATTTCCACCAAGCGATTGCTAATGCGACCCATAATACTTTTATGGATCAGTTGATTCCTGTTATTTTTCAAGGGATTAATCAAGGAGTTAAGCTGTCGCACTTAAAGGAAGAGGTGTTAGAGCATACGATTCGAGACCACCGATTAATTATGGAGTTTATGCAGGCGAGAAATGCCGAAGGAGCTCGAAGTGCGATGAAGATTCATATTTTACATGCTATGAAGCAGATGAAGCTCTTAGGGGAATAGTTTTCCTCAAATTGTCATACAACCCTATTGACAGTAGACAACTAAAGCTTTAGAATGGTTAAAACGACAAAAAGCGAGGGGGATTCAAGTTGAGAAGTAATATGATAAAAGTCGGTCTAGATCGGGCACCGCATCGAAGCCTGCTCTATGCGACGGGAAAGGTTAAGCCAAAGGATTTAGACAAACCTTTTATAGGGGTATGTAACTCGTATATTGATATTATCCCAGGTCATGTTCACTTAAATAAGTTTGCAGAAGTAGTGAAGGAAGCGATTATTGAAGCTGGAGGTATTCCCTTCGAGTTTAATACAATCGGAGTTGACGATGGTATTGCCATGGGACATATCGGAATGCGTTACTCTTTACCGAGTCGAGAACTGATAGCCGATGCGGCAGAGACGGTCATCAATGCCCACTGGTTTGACGGTGTTTTCTACATTCCAAACTGTGATAAGATTACGCCGGGAATGTTAATGGCCGCTGTTCGTACGAACGTGCCATCAATTTTTGTATCCGGTGGTCCAATGGAAGCCGGTGTATCTTCTTCCGGTGAACAGATTTCCTTAACAAGTGTGTTTGAAGGAGTAGGAGCAGTAAAGTCCGGTCAAATGTCCGAGGAGGAGTTCCTCGATATTGAAATGAACGCTTGTCCGACTTGTGGTTCCTGTTCTGGAATGTTTACAGCGAACTCCATGAACAGTCTTATGGAAATGTTAGGAGTAACTTTACCAGGAAACGGGACGATTGTCGCTACAAGTAAAAAACGTCACGACTTAATTCGAGAGGCGGCCCATCATCTCGTTCGTATGATTAAAGAAGATGTCAAACCTCGGGATATTATTACAAAAGAAGCCATCGACGATGCCTTTGCCCTGGATATGGCGATGGGCGGTTCAACTAATACCGTCCTACACACGTTAGCCATCGCCCATGAGGCAGGGATTGACTATAACTTAGAAGATATTAATAAGGTGGCAGAAAAGGTACCTTATTTAGCAAAAATTATGCCAGCGTCAAGTATCTCAATGGATGATGTGAATAAAGCTGGTGGTGTTGAAGCGATTATTAATGAATTGACGAAAATTCCTGGAGCCATTCATCCTGAACGAATAACTGTCACAGGAAAAACGATGGGAGAGTTAGTGAAGGACTGCGAAATTAAAGACGACCAAGTCATTCGGACAAAGGACAATCCGTATAGTCCGGTAGGAGGTCTATCTATTTTATATGGAAACCTAGCCCCAGAAGGTTCGGTCATTAAAGTTGGAGCTGTAGATCCATCGATTACAACCTTTACTGGAGAGGCCATCGTCTTTAATTCCCAGGAAGAAGCCCAAGAAGCTATTGACAATGGAAATGTAAGAGAAGGTCACGTAGTGGTCATTCGCTATGAAGGCCCAAAGGGAGGCCCAGGGATGCCTGAAATGTTAGCTCCTACCTCGTCCATCGTCGGCCGTGGCTTAGGGAAAAAGGTCGCCCTTATTACCGATGGCCGCTTTAGTGGGGCTACGCGGGGGATTGCGATTGGTCATATTTCTCCGGAAGCGGCGGAGGGTGGTCCGATTGCTTTAGTTGAAGATGGCGATAAGATTGAGATAGATCTTCAAAACCGCACAATTCATCTCGACGTATCTGAAGAAGAGTTAGCAGAGAGAAAGAAGAACCTGAAGCCCTTTGAACCTAAGATTAAAACAGGTTGGTTAGCGCGTTATTCCAAACTTGTCACTAACGCTTCAAAGGGTGGCATTATGGAAATCTAGTTATCTATAAATGGTAGTCGTCCGCAATGAGGAAGTGGACGGCTACCGTTTTTTTATCTCTTTTTCATCTATTACATAGATAGCCATAGAAAAAGCACTAGGTAGAAGCTCGCTTAATTACCTAGTGCTTTCTTATTGGAATTAGTAAAAGCGTTTATAACTATGGAAATGTTTTTTCCAATAGGAGTTATTAACGTTCGCAATGGTTACTCCTGTAGAGCTACCAGCATGAATGAATTCTCCATTTCCGAGGTAAATGCCCATGTGGGAAATTCCTTTTCGATACGTATTTTCAAAGAATACGAGGTCCCCTCTTTGTGGATTATTAACCATATAGGAACGGTTATAGTAGCCATCTGTAGAAAGTCGTCCGATCTTATGGCCAGCCTCGTTAAAGGCCCAGTAAATAAAGCCACTGCAATCAAAACCGGATGGGTTAGCTCCGCCCCACACATAGCGCGTACCTACCACGGACTTAGCTGCATTAATGAGCTTGTCTACTTGATAGCCGCTATTGCTACTAGATTGGCTAGATTTAGAGCTGGTACTAGATCCTTTATTACTAGATACGCCATCTTTACTTACGACTAATTGTTGACCTGGGTAAATGAGATGGGAAGTAAGGTTGTTCCACTTTTTAAGGTTGTTTAATGTAATACCATGGGCTGTGGCAATTTTACTTAACGTATCTCCTGCTTTTACTGTATATGTAGTTGTATTTTTTGAGGAACTAGAAGAGTTGTTGTTTGTTGATTTGTTAGATGAATTGCTTCCATTGCTTGTTAGTTTTAACTTATCTCCAGGGAAAATTAAGTCGGAACTAAGGTTGTTCCATTTTTTCAAATTGCTCACGGCTACCCCATGGGCCCGGGCAATTTTACTTAACGTATCTCCCGCTTTAACAGTGTATGTCGTCGTACTAGTAGAAGAACGATTGCTAGAATTAGAGCTTTGATTGTTCGATTGGCTTGTTTTAGCTGTAACGGTTAATTGATCCCCTGGAAAGATTAAGGTAGACGTTAAATTGTTCCATTTCATTAAATTAGATAAAGAAATACCATGGGCTGCTGCGATTTTGCTTAACGTGTCACCTTTTTTTACAGTATACGTTGTCGTTTTTGTCTTTGCTTGTTTAGTAGATGAATTGCTTCCATTTTTCGCTACTTTTAATACTTGGTTTGGATAGATAATGTTGCTTTTCAAATTGTTCCAAGACTTTAAGTCGTTAAGGGATACATTGTATTTCTGTGAAATTTTCCATAGAGTATCACCTTTTTGCACAGTATAGGAAGCTGCATTAGCAGGTTGAGCCTGTACAAAAGATGATGCAAGAACAGCTGATGCAGTAACAGACATAAATAACTTTTGCTTACTCATAGTACCTCCCCTTCAGTAATTTAAAAAAACCATTAAAAATAATGGCCTTTGAGTACTACATATTATAGCATTTTTAGACGAGATAAACTACCAAACGCCTTTTTCTATAATCCTCTTTTTTTACTATTTTCTAGACCTTGATAAAAGAGAATAAATATTGCTACATGTAGAAACATAAACGCCATTTACTAACTCTATCGGTATTTTTTTAGGATTTTTGAGTAAAAATAAGTGTTGAGCGTCAAAGTTGACGAATTTGTAAAAAAGTATTAGAGTATAAATATATTGAATTCGAGATAAATGAATTCGAGGTAATAATAAAGGAGAGATTTAAATGACACAATGGAAAGTTGACCCGACTCACACGAACGTGGGTTTTGAAATCAAACATATGATGGTATCAAAAGTAAGAGGAGACTTTAGTGATTTAGAGGGAACTATTGAAGGAGATCCTAAGGATTTAGAAAATACAAAAATTAACTTCCGAATTGGAATTAACTCTATTTCTACAAACAATGAAGAACGTGATAACCACTTACGTTCAAATGATTTTTTTGAAGCGGAAAAATATCCTAACATGACCTTTGAATCGACAACGATTAAAAAAGTTGGCGATAATAAATACGAATTAACTGGAAACTTAACGATAAAAGACGTGACCAAGGAAACTACCTTCGATGTAGAGTATTTAGGTGAACAGACGAACCCTTGGGGCGTAGCAGTAGTCGGATTTGAAGCAAGCACGACAATCTCCCGTAAGGCCTTTGGCTTAACGTGGAACCAAGCCTTAGAAACTGGCGGTGTTCTCGTAGGTGACGATGTAAAAATCCAAATCGACTTACAAGCTAACCCAGCTTCCTAAAAATGCACAAGGCGCATAAAACGATTGGACCACGGAAAACGTGGTTTCCAATCGTTTTTTTATTTGCTTACTTTCTAGGTCGTTCTCCTTGTCTTTATGCTAGGTTTTAGTGTATAAAGGATAAGACCTTTATTTAAAACTGTAGTAAAAACATGTATAATACACCATATACTAGACTATGGAAAGATTGTTGTTTTTGGCAAAATTTTATAGTAGGTGGAAGAATGGATAAGTTTAACGTATTTGTCGGCAGGCAGCCTATTTTTGATAAGGATGGGAATATTTTTGGATATGAGCTTCTCTATCGAGATGGTCCGGATAATCGTTTTCCGAAAGGGATGGATCCGGAAAAGGCTACGTTAGAAATATTAGCGAATACGTTTTTGACTATTGGAATCGATCAAATGGTTGGTCAAGCGAAGTCTTTGATTAATTTTTCTAAGGCTTTATTGCAGGAGGATGTTATTGAACAGCTCGACCCTAACCTAGTTATTATTGAATTGTTAGAAACGATTGATATAACCGACGAAATTATTGAAATGATCAAAGAGTTGAGAAAGAAAGGTTTTAAAATAGCTTTAGACGACTTCTCCTTAGCTCAAGTGCAGGATACGAGTCTCGAAACGGATCTTTTTCAAAATATCCATATTATTAAGGTCGACTTTTTGAATACATCGGATCAAGAGAAAAGGCAGATTGAAGCCCTTGCGCAAAAATATCGCCATATTACTCTTTTAGCCGAGAAAATAGAATCGGGCGACGCCCATCAAGAGGCAGAGCAAAAAGGCTATTCCCTCTTTCAAGGCTACTATTATTCCCGTCCACAAATTATTAAGGGTAAGGAAATTCCACCAAATTATGTACTACATTTTCAGCTTTTAAAAGAATTTAATGCACAGGAACCGGATATACATCGAATTAGTGAGTTATTTATGAGGGATGTCTCTCTATCGTATAAATTACTCCGCTATATTAATTCGTTAACCTTCGATATTCCGAATCAAGTGACTTCGATTAAACAAGCTATTGTGCTTATGGGTCTTCGGGAGGCTAAACGCTGGTTACAGGTGCTCATTTTACGGGACTTAGGTACCGGCCAAGGTCGAGGGCGGGAACAGGTTTTAATCGAGCGATCCTTATTCCGTGCGAAAATTGTGGAACTGATTGCTGAGCATCAAAGAAAGTCGAATGCGGATGAATTTTTCTTAGCAGGTTTATTTTCTTTAATTGATGTGATTATGCAAAGTGATATTGACTATGTTCTGAGGCAACTTTCCCTATCGGACAAAATTACTGCTACATTGTTAGGTGAGGAGACAGAGATTTCGCCTTACTTAGACTTGGCTATTCGCCTTGAATCTTTAGAGGAAGAAATTAGCGAGGAAGAATTAGAAGCTTTAGGCCTCGATAGCACCTTGCTAGCTTCCTTTGTGCAAGAAGCCCATCG
>CALJVC010000114.1 GCA_937974845.1 uncultured Pseudogracilibacillus sp.
AAGAGGCACCGTTTTCTATTTGAATAAAAAGGTTAACCGCCAAAAAAGTAAGGATTTTGGGATATAGGGAAAGATATGGTCTCGAAAGCTCGTCAGTATTTTTGAATCCCATTGGGCGGCCCAACCGATTTGTCGCGACAGTTTAATTACTTTTTTTGCTTTTTTAACCCGGCGGTGGTTATAAAACTGAACGATTTCTTTCCATTCGTTAAAGGAACTAAAAGCAACCATCAACTCGAAGGCATCTTCTATCGCTTGTCCCGCCCCTTGTCCCATATTAGGTGTCGTAGCGTGAGCTGCGTCGCCAATGAGCAGGACCCTCCCTTTGTGGAACTTTTTCAACGGTCGGATATCGTATAAATCATGGTGTAGGAAGTAATTGTCGTAAGTTTCTCGTATGAGCCGTTCGACCGTCGGTGAATAGAAGGAGAAATGTTCAGCTAAATCATTTTTTGTCCACTTTTGATAAACCTTGTTATTCGCTTGGGTATTAATACAAGCAAACCAATATACGTCGTCCTGATGTAATGGAGCCCATCCGAATCGTCCCTTTCTCGACCAGGCTTCGTTCGATACGTGTAAGGGTACGTCGCCTTTGTTAGGGGAGATTCCTCGCCAACAAGTGTAGCCGGCATAGCGGGCATGATGTTTCGGAAAGAGCGTTTTGCGAAAGAGCGAATGAATTCCATCGGCAGCAATGATGTATTCGTGTTCAGCCGTCGTTTGATCGGAAAAATATAGCTGTACAGCTTCTTCTTTTTCTTCAAAAGCTTCAACCTGTTTATTGAAATGAAAGGATTTCGCATCTAAGGCATCGAAAAGTGCTTCATGTAAGTCCGCTCGTTGTATCGTGATCGTTTCTTCACCAAATCTATCTTTTAATAAAGAAAAGTCAATCGTATTCATGACTTGACCTTTTTCATTTAGAAAACGTTGGGTAGTAAGTGGCATTCCATGCTGTAAGATATCTTTACCAACATTCATTTCCTGTAGTGCCAACATGGCATTAGAACCGATTCCGATACCGGCTCCTAAAGGTTTAAAGTCTTCGGCTTTCTCATAGACAGTAACATTCATACCAATCTTTTGTAAGGCAACAGCTGTGGCTAGTCCACCAATCCCGCCTCCTACGATTGCAATATCCACGGACAAAACTCCTTTATGACTAGTAAGATCTGCTAAGGATTAGTGTATCATAAATACTCCCTCTCATTCTAACGCTTTTATCATTATAGTAATTGAAATGATTGACAAGAAATACCTAGTGGGGTATATTACATCTTGAACTATTTTATCTTATTTTCAGGAGGAATATGTTATGGCAGAAACAATGAGACAAATGGGGAAGTTTAAAACTTTGACCCCTGCGACGAATGAAGCTTTCCATTCTTGGAATGGCGTTTCCCTTAAAGAAGGGGTACTATCTCAGAAACTTAAAGAATTAATGGCTGTTGCATGTGCGGCAACGACTGGTTGCGAATATTGCCTCGACTTACACAGCAAAGGAGCAAAACGGGCTGGCGCGACAGAGACAGAAGTAGCTGAAGCTCTTATGTTAGCAACGGCTGGTAAGGCTGGAGCCTCCTTTGCCCATGCTGCGAATGCCTTACAAGCCTATGACGAAAGTGAAGATGATGATTTATTTAAAAAGTCTTACCTAGCTCAAACGATGAAATTAAAGGATCTAGCTCCAGAAGATTTCGCATCCTTCTTCAAGTTTACTAATACGGCTGGGGAAGAAGGGGAGCTTTCTGTTAAGGAAAAAGAATTAATCCTCGTTGCTGTTACTTTAATTACTGGTTGCCCATACTGCATTGATACCCATGTGAAAAATGCGAAAAAAGCAGGGGCTTCAAAAGAGGAAGTCGCTGAAGCGGTCTTTGTAGCTAGTGCTTTAAATGCCGGAAGTGCCTTTACAAAAAGTGCAACTGCCTTAAAAAATTTCGATAAATAAGTCTAATGAAAGACTAGAAGAGCACCGTTAACCAAAGAGAATTGCGGCTTCGACCTTTACGGTTGACGTCGCAATTTTCTTTTTTTATTCATTGAATTAATTACCGGGTTAGGTATATAAGTAAGGAAGAAAATAGAAGGAAAATATGCATAGTTTTTCTGTTGACTGATTTAACAATAAACAGTATGATATATGACATAATTAAATGTAATCTTAACGTATAATCTAAAGAATCGGCTTTGGAGTTTCTACTAGACTACCGTAAATAGTCTAACTACGTTAAAATA
>CALJVC010000115.1 GCA_937974845.1 uncultured Pseudogracilibacillus sp.
TAGTGGCTAACTTGATTATACAATCCAGCAAAATAAAATAATTGTGTAACATAGCGTGAATTAACCATATCATTTCATCTTACTAAACTTTCTACATCGTAGTATTAATGAGCCCTACATAAAGGTCTTTTCATTTTTTGTTAATCCTATTCAATAAAAGGCATCCACTGTTTAAGAAAACGTATTTACACAAATACCGAATCGATTGTTTTATTTTTGATAGGTATTTCTAAGAGGGGTTTTGCTACATTCTTTAAATACTCACCTTCTCCATTAAATTTTATTTTTAAGCTTGTTACATGTAAAATAAAGGAAGTAAACTTTATAAGAAAGTAGTGGTCAAGATGCAAAAAGCAGAAGACGAAATAAACGAACTATTCGAAGAATTTCATACGGATCGTGATAAGGGACTGACCGATGCACAAGTAGAAGAAAGACTAGCCCAATATGGTGAAAATCGCTTCATAGAAGATGAGCCACCATCGATTTGGTCCTTAATTTGGGGCCAAGTAAATAATGGTCTCATCTATATTTTATTTGGGGCTACCATTATCTCTGCCCTTGTTGGCGAAATTAGCGATGCCGTCATTATCGCTCTCGTCATTATGATTAATACGACGGTTGGTGTCATTCAAGAAGCTAAGGCGGAAAAATCCCTAATCGCCTTACGGAAGATGACCACACCAACAGCTATCGTCAGACGGAATGGCATCGTTCAAGAAATCCAGGCTGAACAGCTCGTTCCCGGTGATATCGTCTATATCGAAGCAGGGAAGATTGTTCCGGCCGATATCCGCCTCATCGAAACGACAAATCTACAAGTCGAAGAATCTTCTTTAACCGGTGAGTCCATTTCCGTTGATAAAGATGCTCGCTTTTCCGGTGATGAACATATCCCACTTGGTGATCAAAAACATATGGTTTTTATGACCACTTTAGCAACCTATGGACGGGCAACCGGTATCGTCCTACGTACAGGTATGGATACAGAAGTGGGAAAAATAGCGACAATGTTACAAAAGCAAGAAAATGAGCTCACCCCACTTCAAGAGAAGTTAAACGAACTAGGAAAAATATTAGGCCTTGCTGCTATCCTTGTTTCCGTTATTATTTTTCTTATTGGATTTGCCCAAGGCAGGGATGTACTCGATTTATTCCTGATTGCTGTGAGTTTAGCTGTTGCTGCCATTCCAGAAGGGCTTCCTGCTATCGTCACAATCGTCCTAGCCCTTGGTGTACAGCGAATGATTAAGCGAAATGCCATCGTTAGGCAACTGCCCGCAGTTGAAACCTTAGGTGCAGTTGATGTCATCTGCTCCGATAAAACAGGAACCTTAACTCAAAATAAAATGACCATGACCCATGGGATGATGAGTGAGCAATTACAAACAATCGATGACTTTTCCTTGGAAAATGACACAACTAAACGGTTTTTAGAAGCAATTATTTTATGTAATAATGCAACCATTACAGATGGGAAGCAGACGGGTGACCCAACAGAAATCGCCTTATTAGAAGCTGGGGCACAAGTCAATTTACATAAAGTAGATTTAGAAGCGCAGTATAAGCGTATCGATGAAATTCCTTTTGATTCAGACCGTAAAAGAATGACTACCATTCATCAGGACGGAGATCACTATCTCATTTTTGTCAAAGGTGCCTTAGAGCGCTTGCTGCCTAATTTAAGCAAGATTGAAATAGACGGACAAATCAAAGACTTTACGAAAGATGTGAAGGATAATATTTTACAAGCAGTTGATCAAATGGCTTCCCAGGCCTTACGGATCCTAGGGGTAGCTTATAAAAAAGTACCCGCAGATTCCTTCCATAGCGAAGAAGCCGAAAGTGACCTTATCTTCTTAGGTTTAACAGGAATGATCGATCCCCCACGGGAGGAAGTAAAGGATTCCATCGCCCTATGCCATACCGCTGGAATCAAGGTCGTTATGATTACAGGAGATCATCAAAAGACCGCCCTAGCCATTGCTAGACAATTAGGAATCGCTACAGATGAACAGGAAACAGTAACGGGAGAGACCTTGAATAAAACAAGTGATAGCCAATTAAAAGAAATGGTAAAGACTACTAAAGTATTTGCCCGTGTCTCACCTGAACATAAGGTCAGGATTGTCAACGCCTTAAAAGAGAATGATAATGTTGTTTCGATGACAGGGGATGGGGTCAACGACGCTCCTTCTTTACGAGCTGCTGATGTAGGGGTTGCCATGGGAATTACAGGAACCGACGTGGCTAAAGGGGCATCCGACGTCGTCTTGACCGATGATAACTTTTCAACAATTACTGCCGCCATCGAAGAAGGCAGAAATATTTACCAAAATATTAAGAAGTCAATCTTGTTTTTACTATCATGTAACCTAGGTGAAATTGTTACCTTATTTATTGGAATTCTAATGGGCTGGCCCGCACCCTTAACGGCTATTCATATTTTATGGGTAAATTTAATTACTGATACATTACCAGCCATTTCTTTAGGAATCGATCCAAAAGAAAAGAATATGATGCGTCACCAACCACGCTCATCGAAGGAAGGTATTTTTGTTAGGGAAGATGTTTCTTTCATTCTTTGGAATGGTGTACTTATCGGAGTACTCACCCTTTTTGCCTTTATGGAAGGGTTAAGTTTCAGTTCAGAGGCAACTTCTTTATGGACAATGAATTTACAAGCTGTCTCAGAGGAATCGATCATCCACGCCCAAACTTTAGCTTTCTTAACCTTGAGTATTTCCCAGCTCTTCCATGCCTTTAATTTACGTAGTCGAGAACAGTCGATCTTTCAAGTTGGTCTATTTTCTAACCCTTATTTATTCGGCTCCGTTGTTTTCGGCCTTATTTTACAAGCCTGTCTAGTTCATATACCTACTTTAAATGAATGGTTCCACCTCCAACCAATTAGCTGGAAGGAATGGCTCTTTGTCCTTGGATTATCGCTCATACCTCTTCTCATAAATGAAGTAACTAAAGCGATTAGGAGAACTTTTCAATAGGGAGGATAAAAGAAAACCAGTGTCGTTTAAT
>CALJVC010000116.1 GCA_937974845.1 uncultured Pseudogracilibacillus sp.
TGACCTCGAGGTGATGACATGAAGAAGGAAGAGTTTTTTCAAGTACCGAATTGGATTGCAGGTTTGCAATGGTTCTTTTTTATTTTTGCTAATATTATCGTCATACCGATCTCCGTCGCCGAGGCTTTCGGTTTATCCGCTGAAGCGACGTCATCGATGATTCAATTTTCTTTCATCGTTACCGGTATCGCCTGTATCATCCAAGCTTTGTTTGGTCACGGTCGTCCGGTGATCGAGGGACAGTCTGGACTGTGGTGGGGTATTTTTCTAACATTGGTCGCAACGGCTAGTGCCCAGGACATGCCTCTCCATGTTTTAGGGGGGAGCTTAGCCCTCGGTGTTATAATTTCTGGAATTATTACAATTTTAATCGGTGTGGTTGGCCTAGGGCCTTTTTTTGCTAGATTATTTAAGCCTGGGGTCATGGCAACTTTTGTGTTACTCTTAGGTTTTACGTTAATTCAAATTTTCCTGCAAGGGATGTTTGGTCTCCCTTTCGGAGCGGCGAAGGAAGGGGCAGTAATTGATTTATCGGTAGCGGGATTATCTATTTTTATTGCAATTCTCGTAATGGTTATTAGTATTAAAGCTCCAACCCGCGTAAAAAGTTATGCCTTATTGATCGGTATGGTAGTCGGTTGGATTTTATATCATTTTATATTTGGAACGGATACGAGTGAGATGACAAAGGCGACTTATATGGTTCTTCCTTTAGGTCCGTTAACATGGGATACCGGGGTTGTGTTGACTGCCGTCTTAGCCGGTCTTTTAAATTTAACGAATACCTTCGGTGCCCTAAAAGGAACCGACGCTTTTTTTGATAGATCGAATACGAATAAGGAGTATGCTGCTTCCTTATCGATTACCGGAGCGACGAATGTCGTATCAGGTTTTTTAGGCCTCGTGCCTTATGCACCATATGTCTCGACCATTGGCTATCTACGCCAAACAAAGATTTATGATCGAATCCCTTTTTTAATCGGTAGTTTCCTATTCTTTTTAATGGGAATCATTCCGCCGATCGGTGCCTTTTTTACTTTACTGCCTTTAAGTGTAGGGAGTGCGGTTTTATTTGTAGCTT
The DNA here is from genome assembly GCA_937974845.1 of uncultured Pseudogracilibacillus sp. Classification (GTDB taxonomy): domain Bacteria; phylum Bacillota; class Bacilli; order Bacillales; family Amphibacillaceae; genus Pseudogracilibacillus. The sequence goes on from CALJVC010000116.1 coordinate 1,082, forward strand.
ACTTACAAATGTTCCTATCTTCGTACGATTTCTTAAAGCAGATTACGTTACATAGCACGAACGTTTATCGAGTAGCGATTCCAATTTTTGTAGGTGTCATTATTATGACTTTTCCCCCGAGCTACTTCGCTTCTTTACCGACGATGTTACAGCCTTTTTTAAGTAATGGGCTCCTAGTGGGAATCGTCCTTGCTGTAATATTAGAAAATGTAGTCGACTGGGAGAAGGTGCGTTAAAGCTAGTTTGGTGTTTTATTTACGAGGGCGTTTGGGATATTTTTAGAATTTTTCAGGATGAAGCCTTGGAGGGCTCTCTAAATGTCGTATAAGGAGTTTTGTCTAGGTAATAGGCGTTTGTATAGGCTCCAGCGGTGTTTAGGTAGAGAATTCTAAGGCTTTTTTTATTTCTAGATAGTTTCAGGACGTCCTGCGTATCATTTGGGGTGGGCTTTCTTTGAGGGACGCGCGTGGTGAGGGCGC
>CALJVC010000117.1 GCA_937974845.1 uncultured Pseudogracilibacillus sp.
TTTTTATCAATGCAAAATAAAATTTTATTGACCAAGGGTAAAGATTATAATATAATTAAAAGAAGCATATTTGTATATATGCTTTGTAATTATGGTTGTTAACTCCGGAGGGAGGGAAATTTCATGCCAAATACAACTCGCATACGTGATAATGAATCGTTAGAAGATGCTTTACGCCGTTTCAGACGAGATGTATCTCGAAGTGGTACTTTATCGGAATATCGGAAACGTGAATATTATGTTAAACCTAGTGTACGCCGTAAGAAAAAATCAGAGGCGGCTAGATCTCGTAAACGTCGCCGATAAAAAGAGGTAATGACGATGGAACTGAACAAAAGATTAGTTCAAGATATGAAAACTGCTATGAAAGAAAAAGACAAGACTCGCCTAAGCGTCATTCGCATGCTTCGGGCTGCTTTGCAAAACGAAGCAATTGCTAAAGGTGTCGATTCATTATCGGAAGAAGATGCAATGCTTATTGTTTCTCGACAGGCGAAACAATTGCAGGAGTCGTTAGACGAGTTTAAAAAAGCAAATCGAGAAGATTTGCTAGAAAAAACAGCAAACGAATTAGCAATTGTCCAAGAATATATGCCAGAACAATTATCAGAAGCGGAAATAGAGGAGCTCGTCAAACAAGCGATCCTCTCTACCGGAGCGAAGACGAAGCGAGAATTTGGTAAAGTGATGGGAGCTGTGATGCCTAAGGTCAAAGGACGGGCTGACGGCTCAACTGTCCAAAAAATTGTCAAAGAATTGCTAGATTAAAAGAAAAATAATCCTTCATCGTTTTCCTACAAGGTGAAACGGTGAAGGTTTTTTTATATCGATAGAACCATGCTATTTGAAAGTGATTAATTATTTTAAGTATGGTAACATAAACTTACTCAAATGATATTCGTAGATAGGAAAGGTGGTGGCTATATGACATCTAGGGGACGTCTATCCTTTCTCGTCCTTTTAAGTATTTTTATCTTCGCTATGTTCCATATCAATCTTGTTGATGTAGAGGCGGAAGGTAAAGGAAAACTTGTCTATATAATCCCTGTAGAAAAGGAAGTAGAAAGAGGTCTTGAAGCATTTTTGAAGCGGACTATTGAAGAAGCAGAAGAAGCGGGAGCGGATCATCTCATATTTGAAATAGATACACCAGGTGGCAGAGTCGACTCGGCAACACAGATAGCGAAGCTGCTACAAAGTATCGAATTACCGACGACTGCCTATATAGTTAATGAAGCCTTATCGGCCGGCTCTTATATCGCTTTAAATCTCGATGAAATTTATATGCAACCAAATGCAACGATGGGGGCAAGTGCAGTGATTACTAGTGATGGAAATATGGCAGATGAGAAGGCCCAATCGGCATGGACAGCGATGATGAAAAGTGCAGCGGAAGCAAAGGGTAGAGATCCAATCTATGCCATTGCTATGGCCGACCCGACAGTAGATTTACCAGAGTATGGAGCAGGGAAGGGGAAGTTACTTACCTTGACTCCTTCGGAAGCGGTTGAGGTCGGTTATAGTGAAGGAATTGTACAAGACCGTACCGAATTGCTTCATACCCTTGGCTTAAAAGGATCAGAGGTAGTCGAACCTGAGCCTACATTAGCGGAAGAAGTTGCTCGTTTTGTAACAAATCCATTAGTAATTCCCATTTTATTATCTATTGCAAGCATTGGTTTAATTGTAGAATTGTATACACCAGGCTTTGGTGTAGCGGGGACGATGGGACTTATTTCATTGTTGTTATTTTTCTATGGACATATCATTGCCGGACTGGCTGGTTTCGAAGCAATAGGTTTATTTTTAGCAGGGGTTATTTTACTCATCTTAGAGCTCTTTTTACCTGGTGGAATTTTAGGTATCCTCGGTTTCGGATCTATTATTGCTTCGCTTTTATTTGCTGGCTATGATTTTAGCCATATGTTAATAAGTCTAGTTATCGCTTTCCTACTAGGAGTGATTACCTTTTTCTTTTTATATCGTAAAGCGGATCGTAAAAAAGGTATATTTAATAAAATTATTTTACGGGACCGAACGATGACAGACCAAGGATACGTATCGACGCCAACACGCGAAGATTTACTCGGAAAGGTAGGCAAAAGTTTGACACCATTACGTCCAGCAGGAGCTATTTTAGTTAATGGTGAGCGTATTGACGTCGTAACTGAAGGAAACTATATTAACGAAGGAATCGATGTAGAAATTATTCAAGTGGAAGGAATGCGAGTTGTCGTTCGGGTGTATGAGGAAAAAGATAAGGAGGAAATGTAATGGAAGTATTTACTATTATTGTAATTGCGATTATTTTAATTGCAGTAATCGCCCTATTTACTTTTGTACCGGTAGCTCTTTGGATTAGTGCCTTAGCAGCCGGAGTTCGTGTCGGTTTATTTACTCTTGTCGGGATGCGACTTCGTCGAGTTGTGCCCTCTAGAGTTATTAATCCGCTAATCAAAGCCCATAAGGCTGGTTTAGATGTGACGACGAATCAACTAGAGAGCCACTATCTTGCAGGTGGTAATGTCGACCGCGTTGTCAATGCTTTAATCGCGGCCCATCGTGCTAATATTAATCTATCCTTTGAGCGGGGGGCAGCTATTGACCTAGCCGGTCGAAATGTATTAGAAGCAGTACAAATGAGTGTTAACCCTAAAGTTATTGAAACACCTTTTATCGCAGGAATAGCTATGGATGGAATTGAAGTTAAGGCGATGGCAAGAATTACGGTTCGAGCTAATATTGACCGTCTTGTCGGAGGAGCCGGTGAAGAGACGATTATCGCTCGAGTTGGAGAAGGAGTCGTTAGTACGATTGGTAGTTCCGAGTCCCATAAACAAGTATTAGAAAATCCGGATTCAATCTCCCATACCGTCCTTTCAAAAGGTTTAGACTCAGGAACGGCCTTTGAAATTTTATCGATCGATATTGCTGATGTAGATATCGGTAAAAACATCGGGGCAATTTTACAAACGGACCAAGCCCAAGCGGATAAAAATATCGCCCAGGCTAAAGCGGAAGAACGTCGTGCCATGGCTGTGGCCCTAGAACAAGAAATGACAGCCAAGGTAGAAGAAATGCGCGCCCGGGTCGTTGAGGCGGAAGCGGAAGTACCTTTAGCTTTAGCAGAAGCTTTACGTTCTGGAAATATGGGGGCCATGGATTACTTACATTATAAGAATATCCAGGCTGATACCCAAATGCGCGATACAATCGGCAAAGTAACTACAAAGGATGAAGGCGCTGAAGAACTTGATAAGAAAAATTAGTGGACCATTTATTTGAAGGAGGTCCGAATCAATGAATGAACTACTTCAATTCATTTTCGACAACCCTTTTCTCCTTTTCCTTATCGTTATGGGAATTTTCTCTGCCTATAATCGCTATTTAGAAGAACAGAAGAAAAAAGTAGAGAAAAGAACGAGAAAAACCGATCAGCCCAAGGTCGAGCTTACTTTACCTGAGGAAGTGAGAAAAGAAGATCCGTTGGTAGAAAAACTGGAAGAAGTAAAGGAAATTCGCTTACCTAAAGCCGAGCAAGTCACCGAGCTAGTCGAAGAGGTTAAGAAAACCGTATTAGAAACGCAATCTACCGCTGAGAACAAAGTAGAAGAAACGGCTGAGGAACTGCAACGCCTAGAAGAAAAGTATGCTCGGTTAAGGCAGGCGGAAGAAAGAATGAAACGATTACAGGAAGAAGAAAGAAAAAGGAAACAGGAACAAAAATCATTACAAGCTCAATCTCAAACGATCGACCTTCGTTCTCGTTTGAACCAAGAAGGTTTGGTCGAAAGTGTCATCATGGCAGAAATTCTTGGTCCCCCGAAGGCCAGGAGAAAAAAGAACTATCCTTTTTTATAATTCATTGTATCTTAAGCTGAGGTCTTTCCATAGGCCTCAGCTTTTTCCTTTAGAACTATGTTCTGTAATCTTTTTATTTTTCTTAAGCTTTCTTTTCTAGGAAAAGGGTTCTGACTTATCTTTCCCAACATATTTATAAATAGAAGGGGGAGATATGCATGAAAGGCTTCAGCAAATTGTGGAAAAACCTTACTCAGTTAGATGTCGAAGCATCCTATCCACTACTCATGCTTTATCGCAATGAAAAAATGATTATCGAACAAGTAGAAGCGATCCTTCGTTTTTCTTCCGATGAAATCGTCCTTGCCCATGAAATGGGTGAGCTTCGTATTATTGGGAAGGACTTATTTATTTCCTTTATGTATCATGATGAGATTACTCTCGTCGGGACGATTGAAGAAATCCTCTTCCAAGGGAATAAAGGAGGCAATTATGAGTAGGCAAAGGATCAAAGAGTGGTTAGCTGCAGTAACCTTATGGGTAGAAGGTGAGCAAATCGAAGCGTTTTTAGATGCCTGTAGAAAAAGTTTTCTTTTTCTTCGTGATGTCAAATATATTTCAAAAAACAAGGTAAGAGCAAGATGTTATTTTCAAGATATGAAAAAAGTAAGGGAGCTAGCAAATCGATATCAATTGAGGTTAACCTTGGATGATGAAAATGGTCTTTTCGTTTCTTTACGAGTTAAGTTACAGGAAACGTATAAGCTTGTAGCCCTTCTTTTGTCCGGTTTGTTCTTGTTTTTTTTATCTCATACGGTATGGCAGGTCAATCTGCAACCCCTCTCTTATCAATTAGAAAAAGATATTCAGCGTGAATTAAATCGATTGAATATATATCCTGGTGCTTTTCAAGTAAGGGCTCCTTCTGTTGAAGCAATAGAGAAAGCTTTGATGGAAAATATACCTGAATTGTTATACATAAGCGTCAAAAAACGTGGTACAATTTATACAATTGAAGCTTTAGAAAAAATAGATAAGGAACTAGAATCTTCCGAAAAACCGAGCCACCTAATTGCTGAAAAAAGCGGTGTCATTAAAAAAATGCTTGTCGAACAGGGACAGCCGGTGATTAATGTGAATGATTTTGTACAAAAAGGGGACTTGCTTGTTTCTGGGGAATTACTTCTACAAGAGGAAGCAGATGATCAAAAGAAAGATAAGAAAAAAGAAGCTAGCTACGTTCGTTCTATTGGTGAAGTGTATGCTAATACCTGGTATGAGGTAACCGTGTCGCTCCCTCAGGAACATCAATCTTACCACCTTGATGGCGATCATGTTCATCACTATGCTATAGATTTAGTCGGACTACGCATACCGATTAAATTTTGGCCGAAACTATCTAATGAATACTTTACAACGATTATCGAGCGATATCCATTGAAGGTTTTTAACTACGAATTACCGATTGTTTTCTACAAAGAAAAACATTTTCCTCAAACGAAAAGACAATACCAACGGAGTGTGAAGGAAGCCAAGGCTTTAGCGATAGACCATGCTTTAGAAAACTTACAGGGAAAGTTAGGTAAAGAGACAGAAATCGAGAAATATTATATTTTGCATGAAGCGGTAGACAATGGTAAAGTAAAACTTAGATTATATGTCAGTGCAGTTGAGAACATCGCTCGAGAGAAACCGATTAAAAAAGAAAAAGTACGCGATTAAAGGAGTAGGTTATGACAGAAAAGTTACATGAGGTAGATTTGCAATTAGAGGATGCCAATGTGACACGGGAATTGTTTGGAACCAACGATATTTTTTTAAAACGGATTGAACAACAACTAGATGTTTCGATTATCACCCGAGGCGATAGGGTTCAAGTTATCGGTGAGCGCTATGAAATTGTCGAGACGGTTTTACAACATTTGCTCGAAGTCATTGAGAAGGGTGTATTAATTAATGAGCGGGATGTGATTTATGCTGTTAAGCTAGCAGAAGAAGGAAAAATCGATGCTTTTCCTTCCTTATTTGAAGATGAGATTATAAAGAACGCCCGCGGTCAGGCTATCCGGGTTAAAACCCTTGGTCAAAGGAAGTATATTGATGCAATAGAAGAGCACGACCTAGTGTTCGGTATTGGCCCAGCCGGAACGGGAAAAACCTATTTAGCAGTCGTTAAAGCTGTCCAAGCATTGAAGCAGGGACGGGTTCGTCGAATTATTTTAACTAGACCAGCTGTAGAAGCTGGAGAAAGTCTTGGTTTTTTACCAGGGGATTTAAAGGAAAAGGTCGATCCTTATTTACGTCCTTTATACGATGCCTTACACGACGTATTAGGTCAGGAGCAAGCGGGTCGCTTGGTAGAAAAAGAAATTATTGAAATTGCTCCCCTTGCGTATATGCGGGGTAGAACATTGGAAGAAGCCTTCGTCATATTAGATGAGGCACAAAATACAACGCCCGAACAAATGAAAATGTTCCTTACTCGTTTAGGTTTTGGTTCGAAAATGATTATTACCGGAGACGATACACAGATTGACTTACCTCGAGGCATAAAATCGGGCCTAGATATCGCTATTCATCGTTTGAAAGATTTGGATGAGATTTCCTTTGTTCACTTTGATCGTACCGATGTCGTACGCCACCCACTTGTCCAAAAAATAATTCATGCATATGAGGCGGATAAGAAAGAAGAAAAGTAAAGAGGCCTTAGGATTGGGGATGATTTTATGCGTCGGTTTTTTAAAAGGTGGTATGAACAGGAATCGCCCATTCTCGTAATCGTCATACCTGTGGTTCTATTAATAATATTTTTCTATTTAATTTCTCTCAATAACGTGTATGTAAAAACCTATGATATCGAACGTTTTAACCGGGCAAAAGAGACGATCCGATCGCCGATTACAGTCGAAAATGAAGCAGAAACAGAAAGGAAAATGAGGGAAACGGTCCTTGGTGTAGGCGATCGGTATACGACTTTAGAGGAAGTGACGGAGGAACAATTAAAGTACGTTGAGGAGATTTTCGCAGCGGTTAAAAAAGTTAGGAAGAATAGTGAAGAAGACTCCGATGAGAAGGTTTCTGATGAAGAACGGTTAAGTGAATTACGAGAGCTTTTATCAACAGATATAAGTGACCAGCTAGACGATGAATTATTTTTGAAATTGTTACAGCTTTCTAACGAAGAAAGGGAACTAGCCAGCGAGGTCTTTATCAGTGGTTTAAGGCAAGTTTTAGAAAAGGGTGTGCGAATTGAAAATTTAGACTCGGCTAAGGAAGAGTTACGTTCGAAAATTAAATTTTCTTCCCTAGAGGATCCGGTGAAAAAAACTTTATATGGTTTGATTGATTTTGCTGTCGTTGAAAATGCCATTTTCGACGTAGAAAAAACGATGGAAGCCAGGAAGGAAGCAGCAAATAATGTACAACCGGTAGTCATTCGTAGCGGAGATATTATCGTCCGGGAAGGGCAAATTATTACGAACGAGATCTATGAAGAGTTAAAATTGGCGGGACTTCTAGATAAGCAAAAGAAAATCTATCCAGCGATTGGACTAGCTATTTTAGTGATAATGCTCGGTAGTTTAATCGCTTATGAATTAACGAGGCTCTATCGAAAAAATAAATTAAATGTAAAAAAAGTCTGTGCCATCCTGTTAATTAACTTAATTATAGTAACGATGATGAAAGTATTTAGTATATATGTAGAACAAATGAAGCAGTTATACTTATTAGTACCGATTGCTACAGGGGTATTATTAATAAAGCTTCTCGTTTTTGAACGCTTAAGTATTATTTTCGCACTTATTTTTTCTATTTTAGGTGGAATTTTATTCAATGGCTATATTCCTGGGTCTTTAAATATCGAAGCAGCCCTATACTTTTTAATTTTTCAATTTACTGCTTTGATGACGTTATCGAATGTAAAAGACCGCACTGCCCTCGTCCGGACTGCCTTTATTACAGCCTTTGTGAACGTGATGACTTTAGCCGTTTTCATTTTGCTATCCTTTGAAAAATTTCATCCCTTTGATAGCTTTGTCCATGTCGCTTTTGCAGTAGCTGCGGCTGTTTTGTCTACTATCTTTACCATCGGTTTATTGCCATTTTTTGAAACGACCTTTGGAATTTTATCCGATGGAAAATTATTAGCCCTAGCGAATCCAAACCATCCTTTATTGCGAAAAATTTTAACCGATGCACCAGGAACCTATCATCATTCGGTTATGGTCGCTAATTTAAGTGAGTCAGCCTGTGAAGCGATTGGTGCTAACGGTTTACTAGCCCGGGTTGCTTCTTATTACCACGATATAGGTAAGACGGAAAGACCGCAATATTTTATTGAAAATCAGGTAGCTATTCGTAATCCGCATGACTTCATCGAGCCTGAAGAGAGTGCAGAAATAATTATAAAGCATGTCACCGAAGGGGCTGCTTTACTAGAAGAACATAAATTTCCAAAAGAAATTATCGATATTACGTTACAACATCACGGTACTTCGAGGGTGGAATATTTCTATCATTTAGCAAAGGAAAAGAATGAAACGGTAGACGAAAGTAAGTTTTCTTATCCTGGACCAATTCCGCAAACTAAAGAAGCCGGTATCGTATCGATCTGCGATGCTACTGAGGCTACGGTTCGTTCATTACAGGAGCCATCGGCTGTAAAGATAGAAGAAATTGTGACTTCAATCATTGAAAAAAAGTTACGGGAAGGGCAGTTAGATGATACACCTTTAACCCTTAAAGAACTAAATATTATCCGGGATACGATTTGTGATTCATTAAAAGGTATATTCCACTCGCGAATCCAGTATCCTGCGAAGGAGGAGTAGGGATTGCTGATTGATATACAGGATGAAACAAAGAAGCTTCATGAAGAAGTAGAAGGTTTACTTCTGAACGTTTTAGAAAGTGCAGGAAAGAAGCATAAGTTACCGAAGGATACGGAGCTCTCCGTCACTTTTGTATCAAAGGAACGAATCCAAAGTCTAAATGAAAGCTATCGAGGAATCGATCGACCAACGGATGTCCTATCCTTTCCATTACTCGAAGCAAGTGAAATCAAAGCCCTTCCTGAAGAAATGCCCCTTGCCCTTGGCGATATCGTCATTGCTTATGATATCGCTGTGGAACAGGCAGCGAGTTATGGCCATTCTTTAGAAAGGGAAATTTGTTTTCTGGCTGTTCACGGCTTCCTCCATCTCTTAGGTTACACCCATGATACAGTAGAGGAAGAAAAGCGAATGTTTTCACAACAGGAAGAAATTTTAAAGGAGTTTTACCTTGAACGCCCGTCAAGTTAAGAAAAAAGGAATCGGTCTAAAATTTGCATTAAATGGTTTGAAGGAAGTGTTTTTGCAAGAGAAAAACTTCCGCATACATACATTTTCTGCTTTCTTAGTCCTTGTCTTTTCCTTCCTATTTCGTTTAAATAGCTATGAATGGTTATTTATCTTGTTAGCCATTCAACTTGTCTTTGTTACGGAGTTAATTAATAGTGTAATCGAACGAATTATCGATTATATTAAACCGGAAATACATCCGATGGCTAAAGTTATTAAAGATATGGCGGCTGGAGCCGTGTTAGTAAGCGCATGTTTCGCCGTTATTATTGGATTGATCGTCTTTTTACCAAAGCTGAGCAAACTATTAGGAATCTAGGTGATGCAAATGGAAACGGGATTTAAGTCAGGTTTTGTTACACTAATCGGTAGACCAAATGTCGGAAAGTCAACGTTATTAAATGATCTCATCGGCGAAAAGGTCTCGATTGTAAGTGATAAAATACAAACGACCCGCAATAGAATTCATGGTATTTACACGGATGATGCTAAACAAATTATTTTCGTCGATACCCCTGGAGTGCATAAGCCGAAACATGAATTAGGGGATACGATGGTGTCGGTATCTTTACAAACGTTACGGGATGTCGACCTCATTCTCTTCGTCATCGATGCGAAAGAAGGTTACGGACCAGGGGATCAGTTTATTATGGAGAAATTAAAGGAAGTAGACCGACCTGTTTTTTTAGTAGTTAATAAAATTGACCTAGTCACACCGGAAGATTTGCTTCCATTGATTGCTAAATACAATGACTCCTTTTCCTTTGCTGAGACGGTACCAGTTTCCGCCTTGAACGGAAATAATGTAGAAAGATTGCGGGAGGTCATCAGTAGTTATTTACCGGAAGGACCGAAATATTACCATGAAGAAGATAAAACAGATCGGAGCTTACAATTTCGGATTAGTGAAATTATTCGCGAAAAAGTCTTATTTTATACGGAAGAAGAAATACCTCATTCGGTCCATGTATTGATTGAACATATGGAAGAAGAGGCTAACATAACCCATATCCATGCGACGATTATTACCGAACGTGCCTCACAAAAGGGGATTTTAATTGGAAAACGAGGTAGTATGTTAAAGCAAATTGGAACGTCCGCTAGGGAGGAGCTTGAGACAAGCTTAGGGACAAAAGTTAATTTGCAATTATGGGTAAAGGTTGTAAAGGATTGGCGCAACCGGAGAAATTTACTTGAACAATATGGTTTCGAGACGTTATAGGCCGATTGGTAAAAACTTTAACTAATGTTTATTGTCCTTCAGGAAAAAATAAGCCTAAACATCAAAGAAAGGAATGTTTCTTGTGGATGATCGCCTGTGGGACATTTTTGTACAAACTGGTAATGTAGAAGCCTATTTATTATTAAAACAAGTGGAGCAAAAAAAGCAGGAGGAAGATTTACAAGGTAAGGCCTATTCCGAAGGTCAGTTAGAGGATTGAGGTGACTCAATGATTGAAAAAACACCGGGTATTGTTTTGCGTACGCAAGATTACCGCGAAACCCACAAACTTGTAACGATTTTCACAAAGAAATTTGGTAAATTAACGGCTATTAGTCAAGGAGCAAATAAACCGCGTAGTCGCTTAAGCGCGGTTTCTCAACTGTTTACATACGCTCACTTTTTGCTATATGTTCCAAAAGGATTAGCTACTTTACGGCAAGGGGAAATCCTTTCTACCTTTAGACATATCCAGGAAGATTTCACCCGGACTTCCTATACGGCCTACATAATTGAATTGACAGATAAAATCATTGAGGAGCGAAAACCGGCTCCCTTTTTATTCGATGAACTTATTCAAACCGTCTACTGGATCAACGATCAGGAAGACTATCATATCCCTTTAATGATGTATGAAATGAAACTATTTGAATATGGAGGTTTTGCCCCGGTTGTTGACCGCTGTGTAAACTGTCATCAAAAATATCCCTTTATTGGTTTTTCTGTCCAAGAAGGAGGAGCGCTATGTGAACGGTGCGCTTCATTAGATCCTTATGCGACACCTTTACCACCCTCCCTTTGGAAGATGCTATTGATTTTTCAACAAGTACCTTTAAAACGGATAGGGAAGGTTCGTGTAAAGGAGGAAAATATCGCTCTATTGCGGAAGCTTTTTGATGCCTACTATGAACGCTATGGAGGTTATCGTTTAAAGACAAAAAAATTTCTCGATTCCTTCGATTCCTTTGATTTACTTTAACTATCGGCTAGGATAGGATGATGAAGAAAATGGTTGCAATCTCAGGGGAAATTTTGTACTATTTATGTAGCGATGAAAGAGGATAAAAAGGAAGAACTACCAGCGAATCTAGGACGGTGAAAGCTAGATACCTCTTCTAATGGCACCTCTCGAGCTAGCGACAATTTAATGAGGGGCTTACGTTTAGTAAGCAAATAGGGTGGAACCGCGGATTTCACATAAAAAATCCGTCCCTATGTCTTTTATCAACTTTTTAAAAGGCGTAGGGATGGATTTTTTTATCAAATAATTGATAATGAAAGAGGTTGAGAACGATGAATATGCAGGAAATGATTTTAACTTTGCAAAATTATTGGGCGAAACAAAACTGTATTTTATTACAGGCTTATGATACGGAAAAAGGTGCCGGTACGATGTCACCTTATACCTTATTACGTAGTCTAGGACCAGAACCTTGGAATGTGGCTTATGTTGAACCGTCCCGTCGTCCGGACGATGGTCGTTATGGGGAGAACCCAAACCGACTGTATCAGCACCACCAATACCAAGTAATTATGAAACCTTCCCCAGACAATATACAGGATCTTTATTTACAATCCCTTGTCGAATTAGGTATCGATCCATTAGAACACGATATCCGGTTTGTCGAAGATAACTGGGAAAACCCTACCCTCGGTGCCGCTGGACTTGGTTGGGAAGTTTGGCTCGATGGAATGGAAATCACCCAATTTACCTATTTCCAACAAATTGGTGGTTTAGAGGCTAATCCTGTCGCAGTTGAAATTACGTATGGGTTAGAAAGGCTAGCTTCTTATATTCAAGACAAAGAAAATGTATTCGATCTCGAATGGGTTGATGGGGTAACTTATCGGGATATTTTCCAACAGGCAGAATTTGAACATTCGACCTATTCCTTCGATGAGTCGGATGCAGATATGTTGTTTGAATTGTTTACATCCTACGAAAAGGAAGCGAAACGTTTAATCGAAAAGGAATTAATATTTCCTGCCTACGATTATGTTTTAAAGTGTTCCCATACCTTCAATTTACTCGATGCCCGGGGTGTCATTTCAGTGACGGAGCGGACGGGCTATATTGGTCGAGTACGTTCCTTAGCCCGTTTAATTGCAACGAGCTATGTGAAAAAGCGTGAAGCATTAGGTTTTCCAATGTTAAAGAAAGGGAATGAGGTAAAATGAAGCAAAAACATGACGTATTATTTGAAGTAGGTATCGAGGAGTTACCTGCCCGCTTCATCGATGATGCGGAAGCCCAATTATTGGATAAAACGACAAGCTGGTTGAAGGAAGAGCGGATCGGTTTTGATAAAGCAGTCACTTTTTCTACGCCAAGACGTTTAGCTATTCGTATAGAGGGTATAGAAGAAGAGCAGGCTACGGTTGTAGAAAAGGTTCGCGGACCAAAGATGGCCATTGCCAAGGATGAGGAAGGAAATTGGACTAAGGCAGCCATCGGGTTTACTAAAGGACAAGGAAAAACCCTTGATGATATCCTGGTAGAAGACGTTAATGGAGAAGCCTATATCTTTGTAGAAAAAAGAATAGAAGGAAGGCCGACCTTTGACGTATTAAAAGACTTTCCAAAGATTATAGGAGCAATTCATTTTCCGCAAACGATGCGCTGGGGCTCCTTCGATTACCGATTTGCTCGGCCGATTCGTTGGCTTTTAGGCATGATGGATGAGGAAGTAATTCCTTTTCAAATTGAAAATATCCAAAGCGATCGGATAACCTATGGTCACCGTTTTTTAGGGAAGGAAATTCACCTTTCCCATCCGTCAGAATATGAAAAAGCACTAGAAGAGGTATATGTTATCGTTTCTCCGAAGAAGAGAGAGGAAATGATAATCGAGCAAATTGAACAAATTGAAAAAGAACGTGGATTTTACGTAGAAGTTGACCCAGGATTGTTAAATGAAGTACGAAATTTAGTAGAATATCCTACAGCATTTTCAGGTGCTTACGATGAAGACTTTCTTTCCTTACCAGAAGAAGTATTAATTACTTCTATGCGCGAGCACCAACGCTATTTCCCTGTCTTTAAAGATAAGGATAAAGAGTCGCTTCTTCCTTATTTTGTTAGTGTTAGAAACGGCGATGATCGCGCTATAGAAAACGTTGTTCAAGGAAATGAAAAAGTATTACGGGCTCGTTTAGCTGACGGTCGCTTTTTCTATGATGATGATCGTAAGCATTCGATTGATTTTTACATGAATAAACTAAAATCAGTTATTTTCCAAGAAGAATTAGGTACTGTTTACGAGAAGGTAGAACGAGTAACTAATTTAGCGAAAAGTATTAGTAAAGAACTTGATGTATCAAAAGAACAACAGGCACTAATTGAACGGGCTGCTTATATTAGTAAATTTGACCTTGTTACTAGTATGGTAAATGAGTTTCCAGAATTACAAGGAGTCATTGGAGAAAAGTATGCCCTTCATTTTAAAGAAGATGAAGAAGTTGCAAAAGCAGTAAGGGAACATTATAAGCCTTTACATGCTAAAGATGAATTACCTAGCTCTGTCGTAAGTACCATCGTAAGTATAGCGGATAAATTAGATACGATTGTTGGAACGATTTCTATCGGCCTAATACCAACAGGCTCCCAGGATCCGTACGGTTTACGACGACAAGCCATCGGTGTTTTACGAATGCTTTTAGACAATCGTTGGACCATACCATTTGAACGCTTCCTTTCCTTAGCAAAGGAAGAATTCGCCGAGGTAGAACATGAAGAAGCATTGACAAACTTCTTTAAGGATCGTGTCGTATATCTCTTTAGTGAAGCAGGGATTGAGAAAGATGTGATCGATGCCGTCCTCCATGACGAAATCGGAGTTTTAACGTATAAATTAGATAAGGCGAAGCTGTTATCGGATAAAAGAGCGGATGAATCCTTTAAGCTAACACAGGAATCCTTCGTCAGAGTCTTAAATTTAGCCAATAAAGAGCCGACAACAGCGGAAGTTAAGGAAGAACATTTGTCAAGTGCCTCTGAAAAAGCTTTATTTGAAGCCCTTCAGAAAGTAGAAAAAGATTTCATCGCTTACGAGACAGCCTACGATGCATTAAAAGGTCTTGATGTATTGGTTACGTTATCTGAGCCAATCCATGATTTTTTCGAACATAATATGGTAATGGATCCAAATGAAGATATCCGAACGAATCGATTAGCCTTAGTCAACCGTATTGCTCGGTTGATGAAACGTTATGCGGATTTAACTTTAATTGAATGGAGACAGCATCAATAACTTGTAAGAAGTAAATGCTCGATTCCTTCACATCATAAGGTGGTGAAATCGTGGAACTTTCCAAGCGTCAACGAAAGATCATCGAAATTGTTAAAGAGAATGGACCGATTACAAGTGAGAAGATAGCTGATGCTTTAGAATTGTCTCGAGCAACCTTGAGACCGGATTTAGCAATACTAACGATGGCGGGCTTTTTAGAAGCCCGTCCTCGTGTTGGTTATTTTTATACAGGGAAATCCGGTCTAGAGTTGTTAAGCGAAAAGATAAAACAGTATAAGGTGAAGGATTTTCAATCCCAACCAATCGTCGTAAAGGAAGATGCTAGTGTCCATGAAACGATAACAACGATGTTTTTAGGTGATGTCGGAACCTTGTTTGTTGTAGATGATAGGCATTTGCTCACTGGCGTTGTTTCGCGGAAGGATTTATTAAGAGCAAGTATTGGCAATCAGGACTTAAATGAAATAGCGGTACATATTATTATGACACGGATGCCGAATATTACCGTTTGCCGTCCCGATGATTTACTTATAGATAGTGCGAAGTTGTTAATTGAGAAGGAAATTGACGGTATTCCCGTCGTAAAAGAGGTCGATGAAGGATACCAAGTTGTCGGCCGTATTACAAAGACTACGATCACAAGAGCCTTTGTCGAGTTAACATTAGGTAAAGAATAGGAGGGCTCGCCCTTGGTAAGTCCAATGATTATCATTGTGTCTGATTCAGTAGGAGAAACAGCGGAATTTGTCATTCGTGCCGGTTTAAGTCAATTCTCATCCCATGATGTACAAATTCATCGCGTTCCTTATGTAAATAATCTAGATACGATCGATGAAACAATGGAAATGGCCATCGAGAGTCAAGCGATGATAGGTTACACCTTAGTAGAACCGCATTTACGAAAGTATTTGAAGGAACAAGCAAAGGCCCACAACATCGAAGCTGTTGATATTATGGGTCCAGTAATGAAAGCGATGGAAAAAACTTTCCAAGAAAAGCCGAAATTAAAGCCGGGTTTGCTCTATAAATTAGATAAAGACTATTTTAAACGAATCGAAGCAATTGAATTTGCTGTACGGTATGATGATGGGCGGGATCCTCGGGGGATTTTGACAGCGGATATAGTTTTGATTGGTATTTCTCGTACTTCCAAAACCCCTCTTTCGCAATATTTAGCCCATAAGCAGTATCGTGTAGCGAATGTTCCTTTAGTTCCGGAAGTTGACCCACCGGAAGAGCTTTTTCAAATCGACCCCAAAAAATGCATAGGCTTAAAAGCGAGTGCGAAACAATTAAATGAAATACGGAAAAAACGATTAATTGCTCTAGGCTTAGGTGATGATGCAATCTACGCAACGAAGGAACGGATCGAAGAGGAGTTAGCATTCTTCGACAATATCGTAGAAAAAATCGGTTGTAAAGTTATCGACGTATCGAATCGTGCTATTGAAGAGACTGCTAATCTTATCATGCAATTACAACACGGTGAAGACACTTTGTCATAAAGCAAATATTAAAGTCGAAATATTAGCTTTTTTGTTATTTGCCCTTTATAATAGTATGATGTATTACCGTGTGCTGTTTTTCATA
This sequence comes from uncultured Pseudogracilibacillus sp., assembly GCA_937974845.1. Classification (GTDB taxonomy): domain Bacteria; phylum Bacillota; class Bacilli; order Bacillales; family Amphibacillaceae; genus Pseudogracilibacillus. The sequence goes on from CALJVC010000117.1 coordinate 16,206, forward strand.
GTTTACTAGTTTTTTCTCTTTATAGATGGAACATAAGCCATTAAATCTAACCAATTATGGTGATGACATGAATCAGAAAATACCTGAGACGCTCGTAAAGGAAATACGGGCAAAAAACGATATTGTCGAAGTAATAAGTGAATATGTACAGCTGACACGGAGAGGTCGCAACTATTTTGGTTTATGTCCCTTTCACGAGGAAAAGACCCCCTCCTTTTCTGTTGAACCAGAAAAGCAATTGTTTCACTGCTTTGGTTGTGGAAAAGGTGGCAATGTATTTACTTTTATACAAGAAGTCGAAGAACTTAATTATGTTTCAGCCGTTGAACTTTTAGCCAAGCGGGTCGACATGGACCTTCCCTCGTTTAGAAAGGGGAAGCCAGCCTATTCAAAAGAAGCTGAACAAGTATTTTCAGCCTATGAATGGTTAGTTAAGTTTTATCATCATTTACTCAAGTATTCAGAGCATGGGAAAGAAGCACTCCGATATTTAAAAGAACGTGGTATAACGGAAGCTACAATCGACCGTTTTCAACTTGGTTTTTCACCGCATGATAGTGACTTGACCGTTCAATTTCTACAGCAAAAACAATTTCCCTTACCCTTTTTAGTCAAACATCGTCTTTTAAATGAAACTGAACAAGGCAGGTATGTTGATCCCTTTAGAGGACGGCTTGTCTTTCCAATTGAAAATCATCATGGGAAGCCTGTTGCCTTTGGCGGACGAGCTTTACAGGATCAACAACCGAAATATTTAAATAGTCCGGAACATTTTCATTTTCAAAAAGCGCAATTACTCTATAATTTTTCCCGGGCAAAACCTCATATACGAAAGACGAATGAAGTAATCGTCTTTGAAGGGTATCTTGATGTATTAACCGCCCAACAAGTGAAAATCAATCACGTGGTGGCTACGCTAGGTACGGCCTTATCTGACAATCAGGCGAAACTGTTACGACAAACGGCGAAAACCGTTATACTTTGCTATGACGGGGATGAAGCAGGTTTAACAGCTAGTTTCGAAGCCGCCCAGCGCTTGAATGAACAAAAGGTCGATGTTCGCATCGCACGATTACCTGAAGGACTTGATCCCGATGATTATATCCGAACCTATGGTGGCGAACGGTTCCGGGAGGAAGTAATCGATGTGAGCGATCCTTATATGACCTTCTTCATTCATTATAAGAAACGCTTTTATAACATGGCGGTCGACCACGACAGGATTCGCTTTATTGAGGATATGGCTAAAGCTTTAGCCAATATAGATAGTACGATAGAACGGGAATTTTATGCGAAAGAACTAGCCAAGGAGTTCGAATTATCTGAGCAAGTTATCCTACATGATATTAATCAACACCGTGAAAAAATTAACAAACTGAAAAAGGATAACCCTGCATATAATCGTAATACTAATACACATATAGATCATTCAGCTACCGTGTTTATACCGGCTTATTTACAAGCCGAAAGAAGGTTGATTGCCTATATGATTGCATATCCACATTTGATCGAACGTGTGCAAGATGAAATAGGAATTCATTTTAACGATCCGGTTCACCAAGTGATTGTTACTCATCTCTACGGACTTTATGAGGAGTCAAACCGTATAGATGTAAGTGAATTAGTCGATAAAGTAAACGATGAAGAAATCAAAAGGACAATTACTAATTTAGCCATGCTCGAGATAAATGAAGGATTGAATCAGAGGGAAATTAGCGACTATATCAAGAGGATTAAGGCTGAATCGACAGATATAGCTCGATTAAAGGAGTTAAAGCGAAAGCAAAAATTAGAGAAAAATCCAATTTTAGCCGCTGAGATTGGGATGAAAATAATCGAATTAGAGAAACAAATGAAAAGCTTGTAACTTTGTTGAATTGAAGGAGGATCCATCTATGTCTAATAACAAAACGTCAAAAGCACTCGAAAGCGAAAAAACCCTGGAACAGGTAAAAGAAGAGTTGCTGGAAACGGGAAAAAAAGAAGGGACAATCGATTACGAAGAAGTAGCCGAGCGTCTCTCTACCTTTGAAATGGAGCCCGAAGATATTGATGAGTTTTATGAGCAGCTGGAAGAACAAGGTATCGAGGTCGTAGGGGACGATGAAGAGGATTCAGAAGATGTAGCCGATGCCGATAATTTAAGGGACTTAAGTGTGCCTCTAGGAGTGAAAATCAACGACCCGGTTCGTATGTATTTAAAAGAAATCGGTCGCGTCGATTTATTAACGGCAGAAGAAGAGATAGAATTAGCTAAACGAATTAAGGCAGGAGATAAAGAAGCAAGTAGGCAATTAGCAGAAGCAAACCTTCGTCTTGTCGTTAGTATTGCTAAACGTTATGTCGGAAGAGGTATGTTGTTTCTCGACTTAATTCAAGAAGGAAACATGGGATTAATTAAAGCTGTAGAAAAATTCGACCATGAAAAGGGCTTTAAATTTAGTACTTATGCTACTTGGTGGATACGTCAAGCAATTACTCGGGCGATCGCTGACCAGGCACGGACGATTCGTATTCCAGTTCACATGGTAGAAACGATTAATAAATTAATCCGTATCCAACGCCAACTTTTACAAGATCTCGGTCGTGAGCCAACCCCAGAAGAAATTGCTAAGGAAATGGATCTAACACCAGAAAAGGTTCGAGAAATTCAAAAAATCGCTCAAGAACCGGTCTCTTTAGAAACGCCGATTGGTGAGGAAGACGATTCACACTTAGGAGATTTCATTGAAGACCAAGAAGCGGTATCTCCTTCAGACCATGCTGCATACGAACTCTTGAAGGAACAATTAGAAGATGTGTTAGATACTTTAACAGATCGGGAAGAAAACGTACTTCGATTACGTTTCGGTCTAGATGATGGTAGAACTCGTACATTAGAAGAGGTAGGAAAGGTTTTTGGCGTTACTCGGGAACGTATTCGTCAAATTGAAGCAAAGGCTCTTCGTAAATTGCGCCATCCTAGTCGCAGCAAGCGATTAAAGGACTTTTTAGAGTAAGTAAAATGTGAAAAATTTAGTAATCCTCTAGAAAAAATCATCTAAAAAAATATATTTACTTTAAACTATTGTCAATATAAAGTAAAATAGACATAGTCTTTATAAAACTTAATCACATTATATAGGGAGGAAACGAAGCATGAAGAGAAATCTTCTTCCATTTGCAATTATAGCTATTGTAGGAATCTTTGCAGCAGTCATTGTCTTCTATATAGGCGTTGGTCAACGTGAAGATATCCAATTAGCAGAAGAAAATGGTGGGGAAGTCGTCGATGAAAACGGTGGAGAGGCAGGTGGCGGTGCTGAAGCCATTTATGCTAACTCCTGTGCTGCTTGTCACGGAGATGACTTATCCGGAGGAGTTGGACCAGATTTAAATTCAGTAGGAGCTTCTTTATCTGCTGAAGAAATTCAAGATATTATTCTTAACGGTATGGGTGATATGCCACCAGTTTCCGTTAGTGAAGATGAGGCTGCAGAGCTTGCCGAATGGCTAAGTGAAATGCAATAAAAACAAAGATAAGATTTTATTGGATAAGCTTTCTGATTTTCAGAAAGCTTTTCTAAATTTATAAAAGATTTTAAGAAGTCGGAAGTGATTGCATGGATATTCAATTATCTAAACGTCTTCAATTAATTGCGACATTATTACGTCAAGGTTCGTACTTTTTAGATATCGGTTCCGACCATGCTTATTTGCCTTGCTATGTATGTATACAAGATCCTGAAGCAAGGGCTATTGCGGGAGAAGTCGTTACCGGACCTTTCGAGCGTGCAAAACAGACTGTAAGAAACTATCAACTTCAAGATCGCATCGATGTACGTTTAGGGTCGGGATTCGAGGTACTCAAGGACGATTCAATCGATGAAGTAGTAATCGCCGGAATGGGAGGAAGTTTAATAAGCTCCATTTTAAAAGATGGGAAGGCTTACCTGCCTAAGGTAGAACGTCTTATTTTACAACCGAACAATCATGAGGAACGAGTAAGGCGAACTTTACGTGAATTAAATTTCGTTTTAACAGAAGAGTATATCATCGAAGAAAAGGATATCTTTTACGAAGTGCTTGTTGCAGAAAGGGAAGCGTTAAAAAATAGCCCAAGCCCTTATGACGATGATAAATTAGAAAAGCAACTATTCTTCGGCCCCTATTTATTAGAGGAAGGTTCAGCGATTTTTAGAAAAAAATGGGCAGAAGAGAAGGAAAAGTTAGAAAAAACCCTCGAACAAATGAAACATTCACAATCGGATATCGGAGAGAAAATTGCAAGCTTTGAGAAGCGTTTACGTTGGATTGAGGAGGTATTATCGTGACAAAGATTACTCATAAAGATGTATTTCAACAGCTTGAAACTTGGGCACCGAAAAGTTTTGCCTACGATTGGGATAATGTAGGCTTACAAGTAGGTAGCACGAAGGATGAAACGACCGGCATCCTTGTGACCTTAGATGTGACAGAGGCTATCGTAGATGAGGCCTTGAACGTTGGTGCAAATCTAATTGTTGCCCACCACCCGATGCTCTTTAAAGCTTTAAAGCAAATAGATGTCGACTCTGTAAAGGGTAAGCTTATTCAAAAGCTTATCAAACATGATATCACTGTCTATGCTAGCCATACGAACCTCGATATTGCAGAGGGCGGGGTAAACGATTTATTGAGCGAAGCAATCGGTTTAAAGGAGACAAAACCCCTTATTCCTACCCATCAAGATTCCCTTGTTAAGGTGTCTGTCTTTACTCCACGATCCCATGTCGAAGCGGTCGTCGACGCTTTAAGTGAAGCGGGGGCAGGGCACATAGGAAATTATAGTCATTGCACCTTTCAATCCAGAGGAACAGGTACCTTCAAGCCACTAGAAGGAACTAATCCATACATTGGAAAGAAGCATGAGCTAGCTGAAGTAGACGAGATGAAAATTGAAACAATCGTTAAAGAGAAGGATCTTTCAAACGTTATAACTAAAATGAAAGAAGCCCATCCTTATGAAGAGGTAGCCTATGATATATATCCTTTAGAAAATAAGGGAAAGGAATACGGTTTAGGAAGAATTGGTAATTTAGAACAGGAAGTAACCTTAGAAGAGTTAGCCAAGCTTGTTAAAGAACGGTATGAAGTCGAGCATTTACGTTATGTAGGTGATCTATCTAAAAAAGTTCAGCGTGTAGCTATTTTGGGAGGAAGCGGTGATAAATCAATCGCTGCTGCCCTTCGAGCGGGGGCCGATGTCTTTATTACCGGAGATGTTACTTTTCATCCTGCCCAAGAAGCGGAATGGGAAGGTTTGGCTATCATTGATCCTGGACATCATATCGAAAAAATAATGAAAGAAGCGACAAAGAAATATCTAGAACGACATTTTACCCCATTGAAGGTCGTCGCTTCGAAACAATCTACCGAACCATTTCGCTTTTTATCATAAGAGGAAGGGAAGTTCTCAGCATGAGTGAGCAACCATTTAAAGCATTAGGTTTACATGACGACCTTGTTAAGGTAACGGAACAGTTGTACTTTACTAAACCAACAGCAATACAGGAACAGGCCATTCCGGCAATTCTAGAGGGAAAACATATCCTAGGACGCTCTAAAACTGGTTCCGGAAAGACCCATGCCTTCCTCCTACCTTTATTAAATAACTTAGAGGAAGATCAAGAGGAAGTACAACTTGTTATAACTGCGCCGACGAGGGAATTGTCGCAACAGCTCTATGAAGAGATTAAAACGATACGTAAATTAGCGAAGAAGGAAGAAGTTTGGCGAGCCCGTCTAATTATAGGGGGGCTTGATCGTGAACGAATGATGAAACAATTAGCTTCCCGTCCCCCACATATTGTCGTAGGGACTCCTGGTAGGATTTTAGATATGATTAATGCCGGTGTCCTTTCGATTTATACCGCTAAAGCCTTTGTAATTGATGAAGCAGATTTAATGCTCGATTTAAAGTTTATTGAGACGATTGACCAGCTCTTCGTTCGTTGTCAGGAAGAAGTACAAACTCTTGTGTTTTCAGCAACGGTTCCTAAAGAGTTAGAGCATTTTATTAAAAAATATATCCAAGGTATCGAAAGGATCGATATTGAAGAAGAAGGCCCTGTACCGGAACAGCTAGAGCATCGCTTTGTAGCTTTAAAGCCAGGTAGAGAGCTAGAAGATGAGGTCGTTCAGATTGCGGACCTGCTTCAGCCCTACGTTGCCATCGTCTTTGCAAATAGTAAAGAGGAAGTGGACCGCATTGCCCAACTACTCGTCGGTAAGGGACATGCCGTGGCTCGCCTACATGGTGACTTATCTAGTCGTGAACGACGCCGGGTAGTTAAAGGAATTCATCAATTACAATTTGAATATGTTGTTGCAACGGATCTTGCTTCTCGTGGAATTGATATAAAAGGAGCTAGCCATGTAATCAATGCTAATCTGCCTAAAGAGAAGGAGTTTTATCTCCATCGAGTAGGCCGAACAGCTCGAGCCGGTGCCTCTGGATTAGCTATTAGCCTTTATACGTCGGAGGACAAGCAGCTTTTACGTCAATTAAAGAAAGAAGGTATCCCTTTATCTTTTTATGAAATAAAAGATGGAGCTTGGGTAAAGGCGAAGGGTATTGATGAAAAGTCTCCTCGTTCGAGCCAAGCCCAGAAGCTCGATCGGTTAGCTTGGCAACGGGTCGCGAAACCGAAAAAGGTTAAACCAGGATATAAGAAAAAAATGTTAAGGGAAAAAGAAAGAATTAAACAGGAATTGAAAAGGCAACAAAGAAGAAAAACAAGACGGAGGAAGTAGCATGGTCAAGTTAGGTTGTCACGTTTCTATGAGTGGAAAGGAAATGTTACTCGGTTCAAGTGAAGAAGCCGCATCCTATCAAGCGAATACTTTCATGATTTATACAGGAGCACCCCAAAACACCCGCCGTCGTCCAATTGAAGAATTGAATATTGAAGCCGGTAGAGCCCATATGGAAGAAGTAGGAATAAGAGATATCGTTGTTCATGCACCATATATTATCAATATCGCAAATACAAAAAAAGAAGCCACTTTCCGCTTAGGAGTAGAATTTTTACAGAAAGAAATTGAACGAACCGCAGCGATTGGTGCAGAGCAATTAGTGTTACACCCTGGTGCCCATGTCGGCGCTGGGGAAAGGGCAGGTATCCAACAAATCATTAAAGGTTTGAATGAAGCGCTGGATCCCAAACAGCCCGTTCAAATTGCTCTAGAGACAATGGCGGGAAAGGGGACAGAAATTGGCCGTCGGTTCGATGAATTAGCTCGAATTATTGACGGTGTCACCCACAATGAAAAGTTATCAGTCTGTATCGACACTTGCCATTTGCATGATGCTGGTTATCCAGTAAAAGAAGGCTTCGACGATTTGTTAAATGAGTTTGATAAAATAATCGGTGTCGATCGGATTAAAGTAGTCCATGTAAACGATAGTAAAAATGAACAGGGGGCTAGAAAGGATCGACATGCCAATATAGGCTTTGGCCATATTGGTTTTGAAGCCCTTCACTATGTCGTCTTCCATGAAAGCTTTAAAGAAATACCAAAAATTTTAGAAACTCCCTTTGTAGGTGAGGATAAGAAAAATAGAAAGCCTCCATACAAGTATGAAATAGCTATGCTAAAATCTGGAAAATTCGACGAAGATCTTTTAGAAAAAATCTTGGCATAAGCTCTAAGAAATAACACCGATGACTTTTCGTTTTCTCCATAGACTAAGTTTACCGACCTACAAATAAAGGAGGTAAACGCTATGCATGGAGGAAGGAAATCTTTTGATTCTACAAATCAAAAGGGTAAAAAAAGAAAGCGCAGGAAACAATCCTCTTCCCCTTCCTATCTGGAAGAAACTTCTCAAGAAATAATGCACCCGATAGAAGTAGAAGAGGAAGAGGAACGTATCCACTATATTTATGGCTGGATTGGATTAGCTTTAAGTGTCGTTTCTTTTTTCTTATTACCTTTTGTATTTTCGATTGCTGGTATAATCGTCGGCTTTGTAGCGAAAAGCCGTGGAGTTGACTTTTTAGGAATTTCAGCGATTATAGTCGGTGGTGTTTCTTTCTTATTCAATTTATTTCTACTCCCGATGATGTGAAGGAAGCTATGGGTTGCATTTTAATGATGCAACCCTAATTCTTCTACATAGTATGGAACCTTATATTTTTGTTGCGGTAATACCACTTCATAAGAAGGGTTTAAACGTTCAAAATCCTCTTTTATTCTCTCCATCGGTAACGTATAGAAAAGCTTCCCATTTACTCGTTCCACTAACGTTAACATCGTATCTCCAACATCTGCTTCTAACTTTACATAGTATATTGGCGCCGTTTCACTAACGTTGGCGCCTACTTTTCCCGAGGAATTGATTTTGCCTAAGTCTTTCGATAGGCTAAGTATTACGAAACCAAGACAGAGTAAAAAAACGATTCTTTTCAAAAACATCACCCATTTTCTTTTAAATAAGGAGGTCATGATGATTAGTTCTCTATCGTATGAAGCGCTGGTTGGATTGCTTGTCATGTTAGGTACTGCCGGTTTGTTAACTGAAGTTCTTGTAAGGGCTCGGGGCCTTGCAGCTAGTTTTGGTATCATTCTTATGGCTTTATATTTTTATTATTACGTTCCAGAACCTTCCTATTTCATTGGTATTTTTATTGCATATGTCATTGGAATATTCCTTATTGTAATCGATGGAAAATGGATTGGGGATGGGATTCTAAGTATCCTTGGTGTGCTTACCATTTTGGTGTCCGTTGCTTTAGCCGCACCTACCTTATTATGCCGCTTATTTGCAATCCTTGGTGTCATCTTTGGTATTGTCCTCGCCCTATTCAGTTTAAAGCTGTTGCCTAAACGGAAACTATGGGAACGACTTACATTAAAAGATCGGCTGACAACGGAAAAAGGCTACCATACCTTGAGAGAAGAAATTGTTCAACTAAAGGGTAAAGAAGGAATAACGGTAACCGATTTACGCCCATCTGGTTACGTTCGTATTCAAGGAGAAGATTATAGTGTTGTTTCCGAAGGGGACTGGTTATCTAAAGGAACGAAGGTAGTTGTAATTAAGATAGACGGTACGAAAATTGTAGTGAAACCACTTCAAGAATAATTGTGTAAAAATATTGTAAAATAATTAAAATAATCTTTACATACTGAGAAGAATTCTTAATAATAAGATTGAATGCCGACATTAGGACGATTAACAGAATAGGGATGATGACGTATTGGAAGCAACAATGAATGTACAATCGATTATTTTTGAATTTATCGGTGGTTTAGGTATTTTTCTTCTCGGTATTAAATATTTAGGGGAAGGGTTACAAAAGGCAGCGGGAGACCGGTTACGGGGAATTTTAGATCGGTTTACCAGCAATCCGATTTTAGGAGTATTTGCAGGACTTTTAGTGACAGTCTTAATACAAAGTAGTTCTGGTACAACGGTCTTAACCGTGGCTTTAGTCAACGCCGGCTTTATGACTTTACGCCAGGCGATAGGAGTCATTATGGGGGCAAACATCGGTACGACCTTAACCGCCTTTATTATTGGCTTTAATGTTGGGGAATATGGTTTACCTATCCTAGCCCTCGGAGCTTTTATGCTCTTCTTTTTCAAGAATGAACGAATCAATGTGTTTGGACAGGCTTTGTTTGGATTCGGATCTTTATTTTTCGGTTTACAATTAATGAGCGGTGGGATGGCTCCGTTACGTTCCTTAGAAGTTTTCCATGATTTAACGGTAAGCATGAGTGACAATCCAGTTTTAGGAGTTATTATCGGTACGATCTTTACCATGATTGTTCAAAGTTCTAGTGCGACAATCGGTATTTTACAAGGTCTTTATGCTGAAGGGGCAATTAGCTTAGAAGCAGCGATTCCAGTATTATTCGGGGATAATATTGGTACGACGATTACGGCGATTTTAGCATCCTTTGGAGTTTCTGTAGCTGCTAAACGAGCGGCATTAACCCACGTTATTTTCAACGTTGTCGGAGCGACGATCTTTTTATTCTTTATCACGCCCTTTACAGGTTATGTGGGCTTTTTACAATCGACCTTTGCTTTAGATCCAAAAATGACGATTGCCTTTGCCCATGGGACCTTTAATATCGTCAACACTTTAATTCAACTTCCATTTGTTGGGGTTTTAGCATGGATTGTGACGAAGTTAGTTCCAGGTGAAGATGTCATTGTAGAATATAAGCCAAAGCACTTAGATCCACTTTTTATTAAACAGTCCTCGACGGTAGCTATTTCTCAGGCGAAGGCTGAAGTGCTACGAATGGGAGAGTATTGCGTCCAAGGATTGGAAGAGACGAGCAAGTTTATTATTACAAAGGATCGTAGGCAGGCTGAAATAGCAAGACAAATTGAAGGTGCATTAAATAATTTAGATCGTGAAATTACGAACTATTTAATTAGTTTAGCCAGTGAAACCCTGTCCGAAGCTGATAGTGCAAAGCACACTTCTTTACTAGATACTGTTCGGGATATCGAACGGATAGGGGATCACTTCGAAAACATAATTGAATTAACGGAATTTAAAATTTCTAACAAAATTACATTAACGGACCAGGCCCACGAAGATTTACAAGAAATGTTTGATTTAACGATTCTAACAGTAGAGCAAGCTATGCGGGCCCTTGATTTAATGAGTCGCGAAGAAGCATTAGTCGTTTTACAAAAGGAAGAAGAGATAGATAAAATGGAAAGAAAGTTTCGCCGCGATCATATTGTTCGAATGAATGAAGGTTTATGTACAGGTACAGCCGGGGTCGTTTTCGTCGATATCATTAGCAATTTAGAACGAATTGGCGACCATGCAGTAAACATTGCTGAAGAAGTATTAGCGAGTTTCAAATAGGCTATCTTTGCACAAATTGTAGCAAATCTCTTTAAACCTCCTCTTATTAAGCTAGGGAAACTATGACCGAGGCTGTTAAGGGGAGGTTTTTTAATGAGAGAGTGTTATCGAAAACTATTCCTTTTCTAACCTGGAGAAAGTATGTTGTAACTTTTTCTTATTTTATGTATAATAATACATGGTCTAGTTTCCAATCATCTAGTTCCTAGAGCTTTAGCAAATTAATTGACAGCTAAGAAAATCCATGATAAATTATAACTTGTGCTCATTCGAAGTAGCGCTTATTAGATAAAAGCTTCAAATTAAATACAGAATAATTTTTCTTTATTCCACAGTAGCTCAGTGGTAGAGCAATCGGCTGTTAACCGATCGGTCGCAGGTTCGAATCCTGCCTGTGGAGTTTTTATGGCGGCGTAGCTCAGTTGGCGAGAGCGAACGGTTCATACCCGTTAGGTCGGGGGTTCGACTCCCTCCGCCGCTACCATATAAAGGACCCATAGCTCAGCTGGTTAGAGCTGACGGCTCATAACCGTCCGGTCGCAGGTTCGAATCCTGCTGGGTCCACCATTCATACTAGGAGGAATACCCAAGTCTGGCTGAAGGGATCGGTCTTGAAAACCGACAGGGGTGTAACAGCCCGCGGGGGTTCGAATCCCTCTTCCTCCTTTCTTTTATTTTCTATTTTTGCAATTTTGGCTCGATAGCTCAGTCGGTAGAGCAAAGGACTGAAAATCCTTGTGTCGGCGGTTCGATTCCGTCTCGAGCCATAGCCATAGAGAACTAAGCCTTTGCTTAGTTCTTTTTTTATATAAAAAAAGCGAAACATTTGCAC
>CALJVC010000118.1 GCA_937974845.1 uncultured Pseudogracilibacillus sp.
GTAGAACACCGTTTTTCTTCTCTACTTTTTCGATTATCACTTATTGTAAGAAAATGAAGTAGAGTATGAAAACAACCGATAAACCGTAGATAACAGGGTTAATCTCCTTCGCACGGCCTTGTAAAATCATCGTAATTGGATAAAAGATAAACCCAATAGCAATTCCTGTAGCAATAGAATAGGTAAGTGGCATCATGATGATCGTTAAGAAGGCTGGAACAGCAATTTCGAAACGATCCCACTCGATATCCTTTAAAGATTTAGACATTAACACCCCAACGATAATAAGGGCTGGAGCTGTTACTTCCGCCGTAATCACGGATAATAAAGGCGAGAAAAATAAAGCTAATAAGAAAAATCCTGCCGTCACAACAGAAGCAAATCCAGTTCGTCCTCCAACTGCAACTCCAGATGAAGACTCAACGAAAGAAGTTGTCGTTGATGTACCAACTACAGAACCAACCACAGTCGCTGCCGAGTCAGCAAATAGAGCTCTTCCAGCACGTGGAAGTTTGTTATCCTTCATTAAGCCAGCCTGGGTTGCAACAGCAACGAGGGTACCGGCTGTATCAAAAAAGTCGACGAATAAAAAGGTTAAAATGACAACGAGCATTTGTAAAGTAAAAATGTCGCCTAAATTAATAAAGGCCTGTCCAAACGTCGGCGCTAAACTAGGCGGTGTACTAACGATATCGTTAATTCCGCTCGGTGCCGTAATTAAACCAAAAATCATTCCTACAATAGAAGTGATGATCATTCCATAGAAAATTCCACCACGAATATTTAAAGCTAATAAAATAACTGAGACGAACACACCAAAAATAGCTAATAAGACATAAGGGGAACTAAAGTCACCTAAAGCAACTAATGTCGCCTCATCTGAAACGATAATCCCAGCATTTTGAAAACCGATAAAGGCAATAAAGAAACCAATCCCTGCCCCTACTGCTAGCTTCAAGTTAGCCGGAATCATATTAATAATTTTTTCTCGGATACCAGATAAAGTTAGTAATATAAAGATAATTCCTGATACGAAAACCCCAGATAAGGCTGTTTGCCAAGGAATCCCATAACCAAGAACTACGGTATAGGCAAAGAAAGCGTTCAAGCCCATCCCTGGTGCAAGGGCAATCGGGTAGCGAGCAAGCACCCCCATTAAGAATGTTCCTACAGCTGCAGCAATAGCTGTCGCCGTAAAGACCGCTCCTTGATCCATTCGAGTAACCCCTTCTGGTAACTGCTCAATTCCTTCTAGTGAGAGAACGGAAGGGTTGACAAAGAGCACATAAGCCATAGCGAGGAAGGTCGTCAATCCTGCCATGAATTCCGTACGATAATTCGTACCTAATTCCTCAAACTGAAAATACTTCTTCAACAATAGCTCCTCCTTAAATTTACGTACAAGATCGACCGGAAAATAGAAAAGCACTCTTATTCAAGAGTGCTACTTACGTAAAATAAAGGTAAGCTAAAGGTAAACATACCCCTAATTGGGCATGAATTAGCTATTAAATCTTTATTTTAACGTAGTTAGACTATTTACGGTAGTCTAGTAGAAACTCCAAAGCCGAT
>CALJVC010000119.1 GCA_937974845.1 uncultured Pseudogracilibacillus sp.
GGAACCGGAAAATCAAAATTAGCAAAACTCATCTGCCAAGCCTATAATGTCGACGCAAAAATGGTCACCGCTTCATCTAACTGGTCGACTTACGATACAATCGGTGGTTATCGACCAGATAGAAGTGGGGAGCTATACTTTGATCCAGGCATATTCCTAGAAGCGGTAAAAGATAGCAGGACCAACAGCCAGAAAAACGAATGGATCATCGTCGATGAACTAAACCGAGCCGATATCGATAAAGCCTTCGGATCCTTATTCTCAGTTCTAACTGGAGATACGGTCACGCTACCCTTTGAAGCAAACAACGGCAAAAAGATTGAAATCGCCCTTGAAGAAAAAGAAACACAACTCGAAGAACATCGCTATATCATCCCAAAGGATTGGCGAATGATAGCGACAATTAATACCGTCGATAAGGCCTCACTCTTTGAAATGAGTTACGCCTTTATGCGTCGCTTTGCCTTTATTCCTGTCAGCATACCTAAGACGATTAACGTCATGTTAATCAAACGCTACTTAGACGTTTGGAAGATGGCCAACTACCCTTACCCGGAAGAATTAACAAAGCTTTGGAAGCTAATTAATGAATATCGAAAAATTGGCCCAGCAATCATCGCAGATATTGCAAAATATACAAGCTATGAAGGAGACTTTACATCAGCGATTATTTTATACGTCTTGCCACAATTTGAAGGAATCGCAAGCCACCGAATCGAACAATTTGTTCAATCTTTAAGCCAATGGCCGGATTTATTTCCAGATATTTCACCGATCTTAGATTTCGTCGAAGACTTTTTCCAACAAGGTGACTTCTAATGCCAAATCAAGAAAAAATAATCGAAGAAATCGCAAGCTATTTACATACTTACGTAAAAGAAGGCTATGTCCGATTCGACTCCTTCTCAAAGAAGATTCATCCAAATATTAATCGATTCGAAGATTTATTTAGCCTTCGCTTTTTATTACATGAAGATACAAAGAGCTTCGTTCAAGAACTACCAAAACTCATTCGCAACTTTAAAACAATTACAAGGACAAAACAGCTAGCCAATCGAGCAGAAATCCGAGGAGCGATCGACTGGCCCGAGACGATTCGGACCCGTCTACAGACAAATTACAAGGACAAATTAACCTTCGTAACTAACGAGACTTTCCGCTCCTTCGACACCCAGGAAAATCTCGTCCTAAAAAACTTACTCGTGCTTTTACAAAATGAATTGTATCACAATCCTTATGTGACGAAGTTTTTAGACAGAGCCTGGTTTCAAGACTGGAAAAGCTTACGCCAGCCGGTAGATAAGATCCTAAGGGAAAATATTTACTTACAAAGAGTACCGGAAGCGCCCTTATCGGTACGAAGTATTAAAAATACTATGAAACATCGAAACCCCTTATATCGAAGAGCAGCCCACTTGCTAAATCGTTACTTACGATTTAAACGAGGGGACTTCGAACAAGAAGAGTACGAACAGTTATTACGAGAGACTTTCATTCTACCAAAGGAAGAAGACGTCCTCTTCGAACTTTATTGGGCTATTCAAATAATCAAAGCAAACACTGACGAAAGCACCCTATATTTAATGGACGGAAGTGACAATATGATTGCTAGCTGGGAAAAGGGAGACTATTCCTATACGCTTTATCACGATTCAACCGGACCAAGGGATTTATCCTTTCAAACTTATGCCGATGAGTTAAAAAGCAAGGATAATAAATACATCCAACAACTACATAAATCTTTCGAGCAGACGAATCAGTATGCAGAAATTTTTTTCAACCGACCAAGGACAAAGCTATACCGCCAAGGCCGGCCAGATCTTATCTTAATCGTGCGACATAAAGAAACAAATGAAATTGAGAAAATCATGATCGGTGAAGTAAAACATACAACCGACATTAATTACGCAATCCGTGGCCTAGAAGAACTCCTCGATTATATCCATCTCGTGAAATATAAAGGAGACTACGCCATCGGACAGATTCCAATCAAAGGATTCCTATGCTTAGGAGAGATTGAAAGGGAAGAGGAGCAGGGAGAAGCGGAAAACCAACTTATTCAAATCGTCACTCCCTCTAACAAGGAAGGCTTGAAGTTTGATCATCTTTGATTGAAAAGATAAAAAACAATCGAGTGGATGAATCGAATGAGACTGGCCGTGAATGATGGTCAGTCTTTTACTTTTTGAGACGAGATTTAGAGAAGCTACCATCTCTCTGGGTAAAGACCGATTACGCCAGCAAAAAGTTAAAATCTTACTATTAACTATAAAATATCCGCAAAACATGCAATTTGTCATAAATATGGTAGAATTAAGGTGCAATTGTACTAGTAAAAGTCAATTTTCAATATGTAGGGAGTTATACT
>CALJVC010000120.1 GCA_937974845.1 uncultured Pseudogracilibacillus sp.
CTTTTTCGATGCTTTCTTTATATTCTTTTTCTATGAAGGTTAAAAAATCATCGTAACGAGTTAACATTTTATCTAACTCTTTAATTTCCTGTACAATTTCATATTTTTTAAAATCCTCCGGAAGGTAATCCACCACGGAAGCATCTATCGGAAGGCTAGAAACGATTTCCTCCCCTAAATCGCTTAATTGTATCTCGTCCACATCCTCTACAACTTCTCCATCTGTAGATGTGTCTGTATCCAAAGTGTTGTCTTCAGATAATGAGTCAGCAGAAACGAGTAAAATTTCCGGTGTCGGTAAATAAAGATCCTTGCTTATCGTTTCATCTTTAATAAATACGTCATCTTCGTAAACGCTTCTTATTACATCGAGGGCTAAGCCAGCTTTTCCAGCTTGCAAAAGCTTCTCCTCGCCTGGTTTTAAAGACTTACTATAACGATAGATTGTTCGCGGTGAAATTTTCCGTTCATTATCGACTTTAACTCGATAGGACTCTCGAACATCCTTCCCTTCTAAAATAAAGGTTAAATGCTCCTCTTCCTTTTCTAATCCTAAACGATATGCATGTTCACCGATGTTTTCTACTATTAAATCCTTTCCGTCCCTCTGGTTCACCTCAGCATTTATACCTTTTTTTCCGTAGTTTGGTAATGTTAATTGTGGATTTCTTTCAATGATTTCAAAGTTTCCTTGTAAAAAAAGTTCGTATAAACCCGTTGCTAGAAAGCTAGTTTCATCTCGAGAGTTTAATAGTTTTTCTGGTGCATCAAGGGAATCTAAGAAAGAAAATATTTCTTCCGGTTGAAAAACGAAACCATCTAACTCCTCAACTAGGTAATCGATTGTCGCCTTGGATAAATCGGGTAACTTTAATTTAACTTCGGCTAGCTTATCTAATGGTGGTTCTTCTCCATCTTTATAGACAAGTGCTATCGGTCCATCTTGTAAATCACTAGCAACTTCTTCTAACCTCTCGACTTGTGTATCGTAATCTATATGTGTTTTTCCTTTTAAATATTGAAGGTCGGTATGACTTTCATCAATTTCAACAATAAGTGGAACGTAAACATTTTTAGGACGTCGAAAAAACGTACTTATCTTCCGTTTAGTTTCTTCTTTTAATTGATCGATTGTCGCCTCTACATCAAAATGAAAAGCTTCCCGTGAAATTTGAATAGTTTCAAAATCACTTTCTAAAACAAAGTCTTCCTTAGAATGCCAAAGGAGAAGTTCCTCTTCTAGCAAGGAGCGTATCTCCTCTTCCGTTTGTTTTTCAACGTTAAAAGTTCCTAACTTCGTACCACTAGGCATTTTACTTGCTGCCATTGCATTAGTAGGTAAAAATAATAAAATTATAACAAAAGAAAAAAGTGCATATAAGAGTCGTTTTATATTCAAGGACCTGTTTCCTCCTTTTTTCTATATTTTTAGTTGAAAGCAGCAAAAAACCGACCTTAAAAATAGGTTAGTTATCCCTATTTATTAAGGTCGGTTGCACTACTTGCTCCATGCAATTCCAGTGCCCAGTTAACAAATTGCATTTCCTCGCACCCTTAACATTAGTATAATTATGTCATTTTTTGTAGAAATTTGGAACATAACTATCAAATATATTAACAAATTCTTAAAAGAAATCAATAGATTTTTTTATTTTCTCATCAAAAAAACTCCACTTTGTGACAAAAATGTGAGTATTTATTCTCATTTAAAATTACTGTTCAGTTTTCAATAGAGAACCGATATCAGATGCTGAAATAGGCTTTGAATAGTAATAACCCTGGACTTCATCACAGTTTAATTCTTGCAGGAAGCGTTCATGTTCTTCCGTTTCTACCCCCTCAGCAATAACTTTTACTTGTAAAGCTTTTGCTAAGGCGATGATTGTTTTTACAATAGCTCGATTAGAATTTGTTAAATTCCGAATAAAAGATTGATCGATTTTTAAATGAGTAATAGGGTAATTGCTTAAATAGTGAAGGGATGAATAACCAGTACCAAAATCATCGATACTGATATTCACACCGAGTTGGCGTAACAGTTTTAATTTCTGTGAAGAAATTTGCTCATCTAGCATCATGCCTTCGGTCACTTCTAAATTTAAATACTGAGCATCAAGCTCTGCGTAGTCTAACGCCTCTTCTACAAATTGCGCAAAATTCGGATGGTTGAATTGAGCGATAGAAATATTAACCGCCACCGTAAGTTCTTTAAAGCCGGTATCGTGCCAAGACTTTAATTGTCTACAGGCCTCCTTCAAGACCCATTGGCCAATGGGAATAATTGAACCCGAATCTTCGGCAATAGGTATAAACTTCGGCGGAGGAATGTAGCCTTTGACCGGGTGGTTCCACCGAAGCAAGGCCTCAATTCCAACCATTTTTTTCGTTTCTAAATGATAAATCGGTTGGTATACCAACTTAAATTGCTCCCGCTCTATCGCCTGCTTTAAATCCATTTCTAAAAGAGTTCTTTCTAAAATATCTTTTCGCAACTGTTGGTTAAAAAACTGATAATCACTATTCACATCTTTTTTATTTTTATACATAGCGATATCAGCACTACCTATTAAGGTGTCGTAGTCGATTCCGTCTTTCGGAAAAAGACTAATACCTATACTAGGTCGAATAAATATTTCCAAATGGCGATGCTGAAAAGGGTGACTCAATTCTTCAACTAAGTTATTTGCAATTGTTTCAATTTTTTCACGGTCAATGTTTGGAAAAAGTATAATAAATTCATCTCCACCTAAACGAGCAATAAAGTCTTCCTGTCGAACGATGCTTTGTAACCTTTTAGCCATCTGAATTAATAATTGATCCCCTGCGGAGTGCCCCATTGAATCATTAATACTTTTAAAACGATCGATATCGATAAACATTAAGGCAAACGATTGATTATTCATTTCGTGTTCAAAAATAAATTGCTCAACCTTTTCCTGTAAGTATCGTCGGTTTGGTAATTGAGTGAGGAAATCGTAGTAAGCCATATGCTTTGCTAAGTTTTCTGCCTTTTTACGATTCGTTATATCGACAATCGTTCCTACAACTTCTTCAACATCATCGCCCGAAAAAATAGGAGATAAATAAATTAATAAGGTGTAATCATATAATTCAACTTCTAAATCCGTCTGATGACCAGAAAGAGCAAGGCGGAAATGGTAGTTGATTTTGTCCGCTTCTTCTTTTCTATGACGCTGTGTAATTTTTTCCATGGACATATCTTCTAGCGATAGATTTAAATCTTCAAGCATCTTCCCTTCACAAAGGGTAAACTCGATTTCTCCATCTACTTCCCGATATTTAAAAACTATATTATATAAATTTTTTACCGTTGTATCAAAATCGTTTTTTAAAGCTTTTTGTAAGGAATGTTCTGCTTCAATTCTACGAGTGATATCCGTTTGAATAGCGATAAATAAAACCGGCTTTCCTTGGCGGTTTAAAATCGGAACCGTCGTCGAATGAACCCAATATTTGCTACCATCCTTAGCTAAATTTAATAACTCTCCGGTCCAAATTTTTCCAGATAAAATCGTCCCCCACATATCTTTATAAAAGGCTTTTGATTGGTAGCCTGACTTCACTACCGCCGGGGTTTTTCCTATCACCTCATGAGGCTCGAAGCGTGACAATTCTGTATATCGTTTATTGACAGATAAAATAACTCCTTCATGATCTGTTACAACAACAGCATTCGATTCATTAATTGCCAATTCCAAAGTCTGTAAAAATTGCAATGGATGAATTGGCAAGTTTTCTCGTAAAGCTGAACGTAAATGCTCAGTAAAAATGATTAGATAATTTGTAATATTTTCTTCTTTATCTAATAAATACGTAATGAACGCCGATGCCCAAAAAATTCGACCCTGGCGATCTAAATATTCTACTTCCGTTTGGATAAAGTTTTCTTCTTCAAAAGTAGCCTCTCTAATGCATGTAAGATCGCCATATTCCTCTGAGTGAATGTGCAACACGTCGAGGGGTTCGTCGATTAAATCTTCTTGTTTTTGCTTCACTAACTCACAAAACACATGGTTAACATAGGTAATCCGGAAGCATCGATCGACGATAATAGTAGGAAAAACCTCCTTAATTACATGGGCCACTTGATTGTTTTCTGAAAAAAAATGTACCGTCATTCAAATCACTCTTTCATTTAAGCTCTTCTACTCTTATCGCAAACTTTTACAAAATTACATTTTTTGAGGACGATACAAGGAGAAAAGAACTATTAACTGCGCTTTCATTTAAAACAATTTATCTAGTTATTTAGAATTATTATAGTCAAATATACACTATCAAGCATCGAGACGTATGTCAATCAAATAATTCCTAACAATTATATTAATTATTTACAATAGAGAAAAGTACCAATCAAGTATAGATTCACCATAAAAATAGGTTATTAGTCCCGCGATAACGATAAAGGGACCAAAGGGAATCGGTTGACCACGTTGTATTTTTTTCATCGCCATCAACCCACCTCCGATCAAGGCGCCAAATAGGGCAGATAAAAAGAAAGTTAAGAGAACCTTTTTCCAACCGAGGACCATACCTATTAAGGCAAAGAGTTTCATGTCGCCTGCTCCCATTCCACCTTTACTTACAATGATGATGACAGCTAATAATAAGTATCCTACTATAGCTCCAATAAACATATCATACCAAGGTTCCAATGGTACTAGAAGGCGTAAAATAAGGAAAATAGGTAGGAAAAAGAGCAACACCTTGTCTGGAATTAACATATAATAAAGGTCTGAAACCGTAATAATAACAAAAAGACTAATAAGGCTTAAGGCGACGAGTAATTCTACTTGAAAACCTAATTTTATATAAGCAAAAGCAAAGAAAAATCCCGTCATAAATTCCATTAAGGGATAAACCGGTGAAATTTTCACCCGACAGTTACGGCATCGACCGACTTGTATTAGATACGATAATATTGGTATCAATTCATAAAACTTCAGCTGTTGCTTGCAACTTGGACAATAGGACCTTCCCTTATGGAAGGGAATCTTTTTCGGTAGACGGATACCGACGACATTATAAAAGGATCCAAGGACAGCCCCTAAAACAAAAAAACTTATAATCAATAAAACTTCCATATTAATCCTCCGTCTCTAAAAAATTAACTATAAGACATTATACCTTACTTTCTACTAAATGCATGATGGAAGATAAGGAAATTGCGCATAAAAAAACCTAAGAGTGTAGAAGCTTTCTAACACTCTTAGGAATTTGTCACTACAAGGTAATTGATTCGCCTACTTTTAAAGCAATCCCTTCTCCTGGTGATACCTTTTTCGCAAAGGCTTCCGGGTCCTGTTCAATTACTGGAAATGTATTGTAATGGACTGGCACGACTTTTTTTGCCTTAATCCACTTTGCAGCAATAAGCGCATCTTCCGGTCCCATAGTAAAGTTATCGCCAATCGGGACAAAGGCAAGATCGATATCATGCATTTCACCAATTAATTTTAAATCAGAAAAGAGGGCTGTATCTCCCATATGATAAATCGTCTTTCCTTCGGCTGTAAATAATATACCACCGGGCATGCCGGTATAAACGAACGTACCATTTTCTTCTTCATAAGAAGAACTATGAAAGGCTTGGGTATACTTTACTCGGCCAAAATCAAAATCATAGGCACCGCCGATATTCATCCCGTGGGCATTAAAACCTTTTTTTCCTAAGTAAACAGCAAGTTCATTTAGGGCCACAATTTGTGCACCGGTACGACTGGCGATAGCTTCTGTATCCCCAACATGGTCTCCATGACCATGGGTAAGTAAGATTACATCAGCCTCGACTGTATTAGGGTCTAAATCTGATAAAGAATTGCCAGTAATAAAGGGATCGATTAAAATTTTGTGGCGTTCAGTTTCAATTTTTACAGCTGAATGACCATGATAGGAAATCTTCATCGACACTCTCTCCTTTTTTATTATTACGCTTGTTATAACAAGCTCTCGGCTTCTATAAAATCATAGCCAAGGGCTTGGGCTACCCCTTGATTAGTCACTCGACCTTGTAGGACATTGATTCCTTTTAAAATTGCATGGTTTTCCTTAGCCGCTTGACGATATCCTTTATTAGCAATCTGTAAAGCATAAGGAACAGTCGCATTCGTCAATCCCATCGTAGCGGTTCTTGGAACTGCTCCTGGCATATTTGGTACTGCATAATGAAGGATTCCATGCTTTACAAAAATCGGTTCATCGTGGGAGGTGACTCGATCACTCGTTGCAAAATTACCTCCTTGGTCGATAGCGACATCGATAATTACCGAGCCTTCTTCCATTGTTTTAACCATCTCTTCAGTAACAAGTATTGGCGCTTTAGCACCTGGAATGAGAACGGAACCAATGGCTAAATCGGCGTCCCGTATCGCTTCTGCAATATCAATAGGGTTAGACATTAGAACGTTAACGGAGTTACCAAAGTATTCAGTTAATTCTTTTAACCGAACAGGGTTAAGATCAAAGATTGTTACGTTTGCTCCGAGGCCGACAGCACGTTTAGCTGCATTCGTTCCGACAACCCCACCTCCGATAATGGTCACATTCCCTGGCTTTACACCTGTAATACCTGATAATAAAATACCTTTTCCGCCCTTTGTTTTTTCTAAAAATTGCGCACCTATTTGTGTAGCCATATAGCCAGCTACTTCACTCATAGGCGTAAGTAAGGGTAAGCTACCGTCCTCTAATTGAACTGTTTCATAGGCGATAGCGATCGCTTCTTTCTCAATCAATACTTCGGTCAGTCTTGCTTGAGAAGCGAGATGAAAATACGTAAAAATAATTTGATCTTTTTTAATAAAATCATATTCTTCAGCAAGGGGTTCTTTTACTTTCATAATCATTTCATGATTCCAAGCTTCTTCTGCTGTTTCAACAATTTGGGCTCCTGCTTTTTCATACTCCGCATCGGTAAATCCTGCCCCTTTTCCTGCAGACGCTTGCACAAAAACTTCATGTCCATGAGAAGTAAGTGTATGTACTCCAACAGGTGTTAATGCGATTCGATTTTCATTATTCAGTATTTCTTTTGGTATTCCAATTTTCACCATGATACACCTTCTTTAACATAATAAAAATTAACATCATTTTCATTCTATCAGAGAAAAAGCGAAAATGCTATATGGATTATAATTCTAACTTAAAAATTGTTTTAGTATTACAGCCCTATTCTCCTCCCATACATCCTATCCTTAGCCCGCTCAACAAATGTTCAACATTCTATTTCAAAATATAACGGGATCATCGAACATTGATCGCCTTTAAAACTGAATACAAAAAATCGGCATCTAGGTTAACCTAGATGCCGATTATGTTAAGGGATTTAATTTATAGAATGTGGATTGGCGTACCTAAAGCTACTTCAGCTGCCTCCATCGTAATTTCACCTAGAGTTGGGTGAGCATGAACAGTTAAGGCAATATCCTCTGCAGTCATTCCCGCTTCGATAGCAAGGCCAATTTCAGCAATCATATCGCTCGCATTTGCACCGACGATTTGACCACCAATTACAAGGCCATCTTCTTTACGGGTAACTAATGTTAAGGAACCGTCTGTTTCATTCATCGATAGAGCTCGGCCGTTAGCAGCAAAAGGAAACTTAGCTACTTTAACGTCGATTCCAGCTTCTTTCGCTTCTTTTTCTGTGTAACCGACAGATGCCATTTCAGGGTCTGAGAAAACGACCGATGGCATTCCGATATAATCAATTTCTGACTTCTTACCACTAATCGCTTCCGCTGCTACTTTACCTTCATAAGAAGCCTTGTGTGCTAAAGGTAAACCAGGAACAATATCACCAATTGCATAAATGTTTGGAACACTTGTACGGCACTGCTTGTCGATTTTTACTAAGCCACGTTCATCGACTTCAACACCTGCCTGTTCAAGACCGATATCGCTTGTATTCGGACGGCGTCCTACCGTTACGAGCACATAGTCTGCGTCTACTGTCTCCTCTTTACCTCCTGCTTCATAGGTTACTTTAACACCATCAGCAGATTCTTCTACACCTTTGGCCATCGCATCGGTAACGATCGTTACATCTTTTTGAGCTAAACGACGTTTCACTACTTTAGTCATCGACTTGTCGAAGGTGCTTAAAATTTCCTTCGCTCCTTCAATGATTGTCACTTTCGTTCCGAGGTTTGCAAAGGCACTACCTAGTTCTGTTCCAATGTACCCTCCACCAATCACAACGATGCTTTCAGGAAGCTCTTTTAAGGCTAAGGCTCCTGTCGAATCGAGTACGCGATCAGAGAATGGGAAGCTAGGAATTTCAATCGGTGTTGAGCCAGTAGCGATGATACAATTGTTAAACTTATACGTTTGTGAATTGTTTTCGTCCATAATACGAACGCTATTTTGGTCAACAAAGTATACTTCCCCTTTAACGATGTCGACCTTATTCCCTTTCAATAAGCTTTCCACACCGCTAGTTAGACGGTTTACAATACCGTCCTTCCAAGCCTGAATTTTTTCGAAGTCAATGTTAACTTTTTCTGTCGTAATTCCCATTTCTTCGTTTCCTCTAGCCTGATTAGCTAGATGACCAGCTTGGATTAATGCCTTCGAAGGGATACAACCAACGTTTAAACAAGTTCCTCCTAAATCACCTTTGTCAACGATTGTCACCTTTTGTCCTAATTGGGCAGCGCGGATTGCCGCTACATACCCTCCTGGTCCTGCACCAACAACTAGGGTGTCTACTTCAACTGGAAAGTCTCCTACTACCATGCTTTTACGCCTCCATCATTATTAATTGTGGATCATGTAATAAACGTTTAATTTGGTTTAGTGCTAGCTGAGCTGTCGCTCCATCGACGATTCGATGGTCGAAGCTGAGGGATAAAGCTAACACCGGTGCTACGACAACTTCACCATTACGTACTACTGGCTTCTCAGCGATGCGACCGATGCCTAAAATGACCGCTTCCGGATAGTTAAGCACCGGAGTAAACCACTGTCCACCAGCCGATCCAATATTCGTAATAGTATTCGAAGCACCTTTCATCTCCTCTGCTGTTAGTTTACCATTACGTGCCTTATCTGCCAACTCATTTATCTTGGCAGAAATTTCAAAAATCGACATACGATCGGCATTTTTCACTACAGGAACGAGTAAACCTTGTTCAGTATCCGCTGCAATTCCGATGTTGTAATAGTGTTTATATACAATTTCTTCTGTCTCATCGTCAACCGCTGCATTTAATATTGGGTATTTTTTCGAGGCAGAAATTAAGGCCTTCACGACGTACGGTAAGTAAGTTAGCTTAATACCTTGTTCCGCAGCAATCTCTTTAAAACGATTGCGATGTTGAACAAGCTCCGTCACATCGACTTCATCCATTAACGTAACGTGGGGAGCCTGAGTCTTCGATCTAACCATTGCTTCGGCAATGACTTTTCGAATACCACGTAACTTCTCACGAGTTTCAGGGTATGCCTCAACTTCTAACGAAGAAGTAGAAACCTCACCTTCCGGAGTCGACGCTACAACCTTCTCTTCAACGACATCGCCGGCTAGGAAGCGGTCGATATCCTCCCGTAAAATACGGCCATTCTTTCCAGTTCCATTCACTTCACGGATGTTTACACCCTGTTCTCGAGCATATTTACGAACCGAAGGCATAGCTATAACGAGCCTTTCGTCTGATTGTTTTTGAGAAGAAGCCATTTCTTCCCTTTCTTCCGTCTGATCCGCTTCAGGAACAACATCCTCGGTTTCCTCTCCTTGGGGTTCCGCTTCGTGATCGCCTTCATACCCTTCTGCTGCGATACTTATTAACGGGTCACCGACGATGGCGATATCTCCTTCCGCTACATGAATTTCTAAAACTTCCCCCTCTACTGGAGAAGGAATTTCTACAACCGCTTTATCGTTTTGAACCTCACATAAAGGGTCATCTTCCTTAATTGTATCTCCAACGTTTACGAACCATTTTAATATTTCACCTTCATGGATACCCTCACCGATATCCGGCAGTTTAAAAACGTATGCCAACGTCCCTCACTCCTCTCATTAAAAATGAATAACTTCCTCCACTTTTTCCATAATATCTTGATGATCTGGAATCCATTCGTCTTCTACTTCAGCAAATGGATACACCGTATCTGGAGCTGTAACGCGTAAAACCGGCGCTTCAAGATGTAAAATAGCTCTCTCTTGAATTTCTGCTACGACATTTGCTGCGACACCTGCCTGACGCTGAGCCTCTTGTACCACGACAGCGCGGTTTGTTTTTTGAACCGATTGAATAATTGTATCGATATCTAAAGGAGAAACCGTCCGTAAATCGATTACCTCGGCAGAAATGTTTTTCTTCTCTAGCTCTTCCGCAGCCTTTAAACTACTATGGACCATCGCTCCATAGGCAATTATGGTAACGTCACTACCTTCCCTTTTTACATCTGCTTTTCCGATTTCAATTGTATAAGCATCTGTAGGTACTTCTTGACGGAAAGAGCGATAAAGTTTCATATGTTCTAAAAAGATGACCGGATCATTGTCACGAATAGCAGCAATGAGCAAACCTTTCGCATCGTAGGGGGTGGAAGGAATAACGACCTTTACTCCTGGCGTTTGCGCCATTAAACCCTCTAGTGAATCCGCGTGCATCTCCGGCGTCTGTACCCCGCCACCAAAGGGAGAGCGAACAGTAATAGGTGCGGCATTTTGTCCGCCACTTCTATAGCGCATTCGGGACATTTGACCACTAATAGAATCCATTACTTCAAATAAGAAACCAAAGAACTGAATCTCTGGAACTGGACGAAAGCCTTGTAATGCTAAACCGATGGATAAGCCCCCGATAGCGGACTCAGCTAATGGTGTGTCGAATACCCGTTCTTCACCAAACTCCTTTTGTAAACCGTCAGTCGCTCGGAATACACCACCGTTTTTACCTACGTCTTCACCGAAAATAAGCACATTTTCATCGCGGGCTAACTCTAACCGCATCGCATCGGTGATTGCTTCAATCATCGTCATTTGTTTTCCCATTTTAGTTCGACTCCTTTCTTCGGTACTCTTCTAACTGCTCTTGTAAATTC
Source organism: uncultured Pseudogracilibacillus sp. (assembly GCA_937974845.1). Lineage (GTDB taxonomy): Bacteria > Bacillota > Bacilli > Bacillales > Amphibacillaceae > Pseudogracilibacillus. The sequence goes on from CALJVC010000120.1 coordinate 11,074, forward strand.
ACCGGTAACTCTTCAAACATAAACTCAATTAATTGTGATACTTTTTGTTTCGGGAATTGATCAGCTTTTTTAATTGCTTCACGGATATCTTCCTTCGCCGTTTCAATTACAGCTTCTTCTTCTTCAGGTGTCCAAATACCTTTTTCTGTTAAATATTTGCGGAAACGGATGAGTGGATCACGCTTTTCCCATTCGTTATCCAAATCTTCGGTACGGTAACGACGTGGGTCATCTCCTGCCATCGTGTGTGGACCATAACGATAAGTAATCGTTTCAATTAACATTGGTCCCTTTCCTTTTAAAGCTCGCTTCCGAGCATGTGCCGTTACAGCATAAACAGCTAGGGGATCCATACCGTCTACTTGGATTCCTTCAATTCCAGCAGCGACCGCTTTTTGAGCTAAGGTCTTCGCTTTCGTTTGCATTTCCCTTGGTACCGAAATAGCAAATCCGTTATTTTGTACAAAGAATATAGCCGGAACATTGTACACTCCCGCAAAGTTAATACCTTCGTAGAAGTCCCCTTCGGAAGTTCCACCGTCTCCGGTATAGGTAACGGCAACAGAATCTTTACCGCGTAACTTCATCCCTAAAGCAACACCTACTGCCTGAATATATTGAGCTCCAATTATAATTTGTGGATGTAAACTGTTTACGCCCTCAGGCATAACGTTTCCATGATAATGACCTCGTGAGAATAAGAAAGCTTTATATAAGGGAAGACCATGCCATATCATTTGCGGAACATCACGGTAACCAGGTAAGAGAAAGTCCTCTTTTTCTAAAGCAAAATGACTCGCTATTTGTGAAGCTTCCTGGCCAGCTGTCGGAGCATAGAAACCGAGACGGCCCTGACGATTTAGCGCAATTGAACGCTGATCTAATACGCGCGTATATACCATACGGCGCATTAATTCCTTTAGTTGATCGTCTGATAGATCTGGAACGTATTTTTCATTAACTATTTCTCCATCTTCATTCAACACTTGAAACATTTTAAACTTCTTCTCCACATCTTTTAACACATGTTTCAACTTTTTCACTCTCCCTTTCTTTTTATATAAAAAGCCAGCGCCTAACAATCTGTTATATATTCTAAGATAAATCTAATGGTACAATACAACTTATTCTTAGTGTATACCATTACACCTCATTAGGTCAATATTTTTAAACGTTTTTATATCCGTTTTTACACAAAAATATACTTTTATATTAATCTGTATTAGTTTTAAATAACTCTGTATTAGTACAGAAAATAATTTAGGAGCTGTACTAATACACTTTTAGAAAAAAGATACTCTATATTTGTGGATAAGAAAAACGACTGTGCCTATCTATTGTGGATAAACACAATCGTTTTTATGTAAAATATACTTCATGAATCGACAAGCTCTTTTTTTGTATAGTTATATTCCTTAGTCAATTTATTAAACCGTTCGTTCTGCTTTATTAAATCGTTGTACAGGCGGTTCACTTGATCAATTGTTGTCTGTAAACGTTCACCTTCTACTCCTTTTGCTAGTTGTTCATACAATGACTCGGTTTCTTGTAGCGACTCGAGATACGTAGTATAAATTTTTTCGTAGGCTTCATAGCGGGCCTGCATCGTATCATATAAAGATTGATACTGCTTTCGTTTTTCCTTTGAACTAAGCTTTGGAAGTAGTTTTTCTATTTTTTTAAATTCTTCTCGAGAAGCTTCTATAACCTCTCTTTCCTTTTGTAACAATTCATGCCTCTTGTGTACACCCTGAATCGCCTGCTCTACAAGATGAATTAATTTCTCTTCGGCTCGATGGGGTAAACTAATAATATCCTCATATAACTCCACATCCTCCTCCTCTAAAACAAGAATCTCCTCCTGATACTTTAAAAAGTCCTCCTCCGCTTGAAACGTCCGATGAAGCTGCTTCTTTAGCTTCATTTCTACCCTATCGTCACTACAAGCAGACAAACATAAACAAAGAATGGAAAAAAATAAAAGGAGAAAATTTCGAATCTTCCTCACCGCCTTTTTTCCCTACAAAGTCTTTGCATATTATATGAACGAATTTCCTAGAGTATGATAGTATAGTAAGTAGATAATAAGACGAGAAATTTAAATATAGATAGGAGTTCGGAAGTTTATGTTGTTAATGAAAGATATCGTTCGCGATGGTCATCCGGCCTTGCGGAAAAAGTCAGAAGCCGTTCGTTTTCCGCTAACAGACGAAGAGAAGAACATATTACAAAAAATGAGCGAGTATTTGAAAAATAGTCAGGATGAGGAGATCGCCCAAAAATATAACTTACGGGGTGGTGTTGGACTAGCAGCCCCACAATTGGGGATTAATAAACAGATGATAGCCCTTTACTTTGAATATGACGGTACACTCTACGACTACCAGCTCGTCAACCCTAAAATTATTAGCCATTCCGTTCAACAGGCTTATTTAGTTTCTGGCGAGGGTTGCTTATCGGTGGATGAGGATATTGAAGGCTATGTCGTCCGTCATTATCGGGTACGTGTGAGAGCTTACGATCCTGATGGAAAAGAAGTGAACCTACGTTTGAAAGGTTATCCAGCTATCGTAATCCAGCATGAAATTGACCACTTAAACGGGATTATGTTTTACGATCATATCGACAAAAACAATCCATTTACGGCACCGGCCGATGCGATCGCCCTAGAGTAGGCCGGTTTTCTTTTCGTTAAAACCCTTAAATTTAGAAAACTGTCGAAAGAATTTTTTATAAAAAGGGTGTTATTCATTTCATAAATTGGGAAATCATATTATAATGATAAGTGATTGAAATAGATCGGCATTTCATAACGATGCTTTTCTTTAAGCTGAAAGGACTTAATTGAACGATTATTTCAAGCGAAGAAAAGCTTTTTTCTTATGCTATTTAACTTGTGTGAAACGACTTCAGTAAAAGACATTGAGAGGAACGGACGGAATAGTTAGTGTGAAGGAAAAAGTAACGGAAGCAAAAGTACTGAATATTAGGAGAGATAAAATGATTTACAAGGTATTATATCAAGAAAGCTTTGATACTCCTTCACGTGAAAGAACGAAAACCCTTTACGTTGAAGCGGAATCAGAACGAGAGGTGCGTAAAAAGCTTGCACCACGAAACTTAAATATCGAATATATCCAATTATTAAGTGAAGCCCATTTAGCGTATGAACAAAAATCAGAAGACTTTAAAATTGAGAGCGTGTAAAATGAAATTTGTAAAAAATGATCAAACAGCAGTTTTTGCACTAGGTGGGCTCGATGAAATCGGAAAAAATATGTACTGTGTACAATTCCAGGATGAAATAATCATTATTGATGCCGGTATTAAATTCCCGGAAGACGAATTATTAGGAATCGATTATGTCATTCCTGACTTTACGTACTTAGTGCAAAATAAGGATAAAGTAAAAGGACTTATCATCACCCATGGTCACGAAGACCATATCGGTGGTATTCCTTATTTGTTACGTGAGTTAAATGTGCCAATATACGCTGGCAAGCTTGCAATTGGATTAATTAGAAACAAACTTGAAGAACACAACTTATTACGAAGCGCAAAATTACACACAATCACTGAAGATACAGTGATTAAATTCCGTAAAACTTCCGTAAGCTTTTTCCACGTCACACATAGTATTCCTGATTCTTTCGGTGTCGTTGTTAAAACACCTCCAGGCAATATCGTCCAAACTGGTGACTTTAAATTTGACTTCACACCTGTCGGAGAACATGCTAACTTAGCCAAGATGGCTAAAATCGGTAGCGAAGGTGTACTCTGTCTACTATCCGACAGTACCAATAGTGAAGTTCCAGGCTTTACCATGTCGGAACAAGTAGTAAAAGAAAATATTAACGATATTTTCAGTCGTGTAAATGAACGTCTTATCTTTGCTACCTTCGCATCGAACATCTACCGTTTACAACAAGTGGTCGATGCTGCAGTGAAATACAACCGGAAAATCGCCGTCGTCGGTCGTAGCATGGAGGCAGCGATTGATATTGGCCGAGAGCTCGGTTATATCGTGGCTCCGAAAAATACCTTTATCGAAGTTCACCAAATCAACCGCCTACCAGCCAATGAAGTGACTATTTTATGTACTGGATCTCAAGGGGAGCCGATGTCTGCCCTCGCCCGGATGGCAAATGGAACCCATCGCCAAATTCAAATTACACCTGGCGATACAGTCGTCTTTTCTTCCTCGCCTATTCCAGGCAATAACGTAAGCGTAAGTAGAATCATTAACTTACTCATGCGTGCAGGAGCAGATGTCATCCATGGACCTCTTAGCAATATCCATACTTCAGGGCACGGTAGTCAAGAAGAACAAAAATTAATGATTCATTTGATGCGACCAAAATACTTCGTTCCAGTTCATGGAGAATATCGCATGTTAAAAGAGCATACGAAGCTCGCTATGGACTGTGGAATCGATGAGAAAAATACTTTCGTCCTTGACAATGGCGATGTATTGGCCCTTGGGAAAAACCATGCTAGCGTAGCTGGAAGGGTTCCTTCTGGTTCAGTCTATGTCGATGGTAGCGGTATTGGCGATATTGGAAACATTGTCCTACGAGACCGACGAATATTATCTGAAGAAGGTCTCGTCATCGTCGTCGTTAGCATTGATATGGATAATTTCAAAATTGCATCGGGTCCTGACATTATTTCTCGAGGCTTCGTATACATGCGTGAATCTGAAGATCTCATTAATGAAGCCGAAAAAATGGTTGCAAAACTTCTTAATAAAATGATGGAACGCCGTACAACCAAGTGGGCGGAAATTAAAAACGAAATTATCGATACAATCGCGCCCCTTTTCTATGAAAAGACAAAGAGAAGACCGATGATTTTGCCGATCATCATGGAAGTATAACGACTTGTCGTTTCACACTCGACTTAATGACAATGAAAAAAGCTATATATATAAAAAGATGGACTAAGGTTTTCACTTAGTCCATCTTTTTTATTTAAAACAAGAAATTGCCGCCACCCATGTGTAACCAAAACCGGTCAATCGATGATTAAATCCTTTTCTAAACGATTAATATCTTTGTCAGCACCGATAATTACTAAAATATCCCCGGCTTTAATATCCAATTCCGGATCAGGGGAAATAATCATATCGTTCTTTCTTCGAATGGCCACAATGTTACAACCATATTTCGCACGAATGTTTAATTCAATTAAGTTTTTTCCAATCATACGCCGACCCGATTTTACTTCAACCATACTATGTTCTTCCGACAATTCTAAATAATCGACGATATTGTTAGAAATCAAACTATGGGCAAGTCGTCTCCCCATATCCCGCTCTGGATGAACAACGAGGTCGGCACCGATCTTATTCAAAATCTTTTCGTGGTAATCATTCTGCGCCTTTACTGTAATTTGTTTAATTCCTAATTCCGATAAAATAACTGTCGTTAATATGCTAGCCTGGATATTGTCCCCGATTGCCACAATCACATGATCAATATTTTTAATCCCTACAGCAATGAGGGCTTGTTCATCGGTCGCATCTGCAATGACAGCGTGGGATGCGATATTTTTATATTCGTTAATCCGTTGCTCGTCAAGGTCAATCGCTAGTACGCGCATCCCTTCACGACTCAACTCTTCACAAATACTTCCACCAAATCTTCCTAAGCCGATTACTGCAAACTCTCGTCTCATCTTCCCTCTCCTATACGTCCGTTACAAAAGCTCTTTAGTTATGAACCGAAGTTATGTTGATAGTATTCACGTTGGACAGCTTTTAAAATTGCTCGACGGGTTAATATACCGACAAATTTGCCATCTCCTTCTGTTACACAAATAAATGGAGTATCAATCAAGGCTTTTAAACCATCGATAAATAACTTATCCTTCTCAATTTGATCTATATCTTGCTCCATTACATCCGCTACTTGAAGATGGGATAATTTTTCTATTTCATAGCCTTCAATCCCCAAAATTTGATCTAAAATCACCGTTTTGCTGATCGAACCGGCTAATTTATTTTCATTATCTAAAACAGGCACAGCGAAATATCCTGAACCTGTCAATACGAGCAAGGCATGCTCTAAAGGATTGTTCGTCTGCACATGGGCGACTTTTTCTGCGGGAATCATTAAATCTTCTACGGTTATTTCTGCTAACGTTTTTTCTTCTCTAGTCGTACGCATCGAATAATCTCCTTTACATTTTTTTACTACACAAGTTAAAAACTGTTCGTAAAAAAATATTTCTGTTACACTAAAGCCATCACACTTTTTATTTTAACATATTTTCTCAATTGTAAAGGTCACATTAGGAAGTTTTTTTAACAAGAATGTGTCATCGTAAAGAAAAGTGAGTAAAGGCAGAACCCTACGCCTAGGATCTAGTTACTAACTTCAGTTTACGCTAGACAAAGTCGTTTCGTTCAAGCCCAATGTTTACCTATACTCTTAAGCGTTTACAATTCAAGTGTACCATACTTATCCCTTGTAACACAGAGAAAAGACTAGGGAATTTTCTTTATTTATGAAAAGGATGTATTATAATAGTAGTTACATAAATTTAGCAAATTTGTAGAACGTGCACCATCTTACATGTGAGGAGAGAAGCAATGTGAAGGAGAAGATAAGCACCGAATTGTTAGCACAAGCAATCTTTACAGTGAATCGGCATGCAAAAACAGCACTACAACCACAACATTTATACAAAATTAAAGAATTAGCCATAAAAAAATTGCTCGAAGAAAAACGAGCGAAAAAAATTGGCCTTCACTTTGTCCGCAACCCAAAATATAGCAACCAATATTCTACTTTATTAATCAAGGTAGACAATTACTACTTCCATCTTCCGCCGACAAAGAAAGATTTTGAGACTTTAGAACATCTCGGTGAACTGGATGACTCCTATCGTAATCCAAAAACAAAAATGAGTTTAAACCAAGCAAAAAGAATTCTTTACGAGTATATCGGCTGGAAGGAACCTAAAACTAAAACAAAAAGAAGGCATAGACGGTCTCCCTACTATACACCTTCTTCTTTAGGGCAACGGACTTGGCCACCGACTAAACGCTTTTACTAAATTTTATGCGATCGTCTCCGATAGCGCTGAAAAAATTTATCCTTCAAATATCGAACACCGTAAATTAAGGCTAAAGTAAAGCCAAATAAACTAAGAGCCTCCAGAATATACATAAGTAGATTCCACTTTTCCATCCTTACTTGTAAAAGCGCGATGAACGCAATGATCAGCAAACTAACGATCCAATAAGTTAAAAAGATTAGATGACGTCCTTTAACTAGCCAATGGACAATAGGACGTAAAACAACATAAGTCACAACGATGAAGCAAAAGGCTAAAATTATCCCTCGGATATCGTCTACAACCAATGAATTAAACAATAGGCTCGTTTTTTCTATACTATGTTCCACTTTGATTACTCCCCCTTTATTCTTCACTCTTGACTTTCTTCGCTCGTTTTATACAGTAAAAGGGGTAAACAACCGGCTACAAGCAGGGAGAGCCCCTCCCTACTTATCGGTATAGGTCCGCTTCATTTGATTCGTAACCATTTTATCTAATTCTTTACTTATTTGAAGAGTTTTTTTATGATTCAAACCATGAATTTCACCGGTTTCAATTAGCTCTTTCCGTAATAAATAAATCCTTCGTTCATCATTTATGTCGACTTGGTCAGCTTCCATCCCCATGCCTCCTACTTACAAAGAAAATTTACTTTACCCAATGAATCATTATCTTTTATAATTTACTTATGTATCTTGTAATTCATTAACTTCTCTATAGAAAATACGATCGAACGAGTAAAACGAAAGGATGTTTTGATTGTCTAAAGAACATGACATACTCAACCGTCTCAACGAATGGATCAAAGCGATTTTCATTGCCTTTCTTCTTGCCTTTTTATTACGAAGTTTCGTTTTTGCTACTTCCCTTGTGAAAGGAGAAAGTATGCTTCCTACTTTAGAAGATGGCGAGCGAGTCGTCTTTAACAAGTTTATTTATTTAATTTCCGAGCCAGCCCGTGGAGATATCGTCATTATACAGAAGCCAGAAGGTAATTATGTGAAACGCATTATCGGCCTACCGAAGGAAACGATTGAAATTCGGGATAATGAACTTTATGTAGATGGAGTAAAGCAGCCGACGACCTTCGTAGGAGAACGAGAAGCGAGGTATACTGGTGATGTGGCTCCCATTACTCTCCCCGAAGACCATTACTTTGTGATGGGGGATAATCGGGCTTTAAGTAAAGATAGCCGTAATGCCCTCGGTTTAATCGAGCGCAAACATATTATCGGTCGCTCAGAACTTATTATCTATCCATTGTCAGAAATGCAATTAACGCGTTAAGCTGAGGAACAAAAAAGGGTTAAACATTATATTCTTTGATGTTTAACCCTTCTTGTTTTATTCATGATCAAAAATTGTATATCCTAAGTTAAGCACTAAAAGACCAAGCAAGATAATTCCAATTACTGTTGTCCACATAATAGGCACCTCTCTTAAAAAGTAAATAAATATGTATTTTAGTTATACATATCATACCAATTTTTCCGCAAAGAATAAAGTAAAACAATGCATCTTTTTATGGAAAGACAATCTTTATTAGCCAATCATGATTCTTTCTTTCGGATATCGAATCGTCGCCGGGTCCTCTTTACGAAAAGTAAAGAGAAAGGTAACTAAACCAATTCGACCGATAAACATAAATATAATTAAGATTACCTTACTGAAGCTTGTCAGTTCGGAAGTAATTCCTAAAGAGAGACCGACGGTACCAAAAGCCGATGCGACTTCAAAGATAATAGCCTGTAAAGAAAAGGGTTCTAAATAGGTGATGATGACAACACCAAGAACAAACATCATCCCCGCCAATAGGGTAATCGTCACCGCCTTCATCAAATCATCCTCATAAACTTCACGGCGGAAAAGTTGTACTTGCTTTCCTCCTCGAGCGTAAGTAATAAGAAAAATAATGACTAAGGCGAAAGTCGTCGTGCGAATTCCTCCCCCCGCACTACTTGGGGAGGCGCCGATAAACATTAATGCTGACATAAAAAGTTGGTTCGCATCACTTAAAGCACTGACATCCAACGTCGATAGGCCGGCACTCCGGGTCGTGATGGATTGGAATAAACTTAAAAATAAACTCTCGTGCCAAACCTTCCCTTGAAAATAGCCCCAAGCATCGATCAAATAAATACCTATAGTTCCAACGAAAAGTAAAAGAACATAAGTTGTCGTCGTCACCTTAGTGTATAAGCTAAAGCGAAAGGTCTTGCGCTTCAGCGATGAACTAGTTATATAAGTTTTTAACTCGACGAGAACCGGAAAACCGATAGCTCCAACCAAAATAAGGAACATAATCATCAACTGTAAAAGATAATCCTCGGCATAAGGTAGTAACGATTCATTATCTAGGGCAAAGCCTCCGTTAGATAGGGCGCTGATTGTATGGAAATATGCCTGAAAAAAAGCTTCCTTAGCTGTAGGAAAATAAGGAAGAAAATGTATCCCTAAACATAAAATCATGACCACTTCTACAGCTAAAACGATTAAAATGATATCTTTAATATATTGCACCATTCCTCCGTAATTATACAGGTTTTGATCCTGCATAATAAGCCGTCGCTCAGATATACCTATTTTTTTACCGAAAAGTACTAAGATTATCGTGCTGATAGACATAACCCCAAGCAAACCTAAATGTAAAATAATTGTTACAAACACTAAACCAGTAAAACTAAAGGTTTCCGAAATAGAAAAGGTAGTCAAGCCAGTCACGCTTAGGGCACTAACAGCTGTAAATAACCGATCGATAAAAGGAGGTAATTCGCCAGTTTGATAAGCGACTGGGAGAGAGAGGATAAAGGTCGATATAATTAAAGCGAGTAAATAAAATAAAAATAGTAAACGAGCCGGGGATAAATAATGAATAAGCTTTGCGGGGCGTCTATGGTCCTGCATATTTTTTCTCCCCTTCTCGTTAAATTAACTCCTTGAACTTTTCCAACAAGGATCTGCCTTGATAGCCCTCTTCAATAATCATCTCTAACATTTTTTCAATTCTTCTTTTACTGTGGTCAATAATCTTACCTTGAAACAACACATTCATCTTATCTTTACCGATTTCGTTTATCCCTACGATTTTAGTAACGAAAAAGGCTGGATCGTTTTCTTCCCGGGTAATTTTTATTTGAATCATCAGTTCTTCAGATGGAACTAACCTTTGAAAATAATCCCAATATGATCGGTCAATATAAGCTTCAATAAGCCAACCTAAATCATCCTCACGGTTAATGACTAAACCATCGTGTAACTGTATTTCTTTAGACTTGACAAGATCTTCCTCATCCGGCATCACTTGCAAGCCTTTTAATTTAAAGGTCTTCATCTTTCTCCCCCGCTTGTTCGCTTTATACCCATTATAATGAATGCTACAAATTTATGGAAGAGGAATGAAAAGTCACTCCTATGGTAAAAAGAGGCTCTGTAAACATCGCATAAAATTTTTGGCTCACAGCACCATATATAACAAGAATATTTACTTTTGTAAAGTTGGTGAATAAAGTGAAAGGAAAACTTATCGTCATTTTTACTACTGTCTTGTTACTTACTGCTTGTACAAATAATGATACGGCAATCCAGCCCGAACCGAAGGATGATTTTGAATTAACGAAGCTTTCTGTTCGTGGAGTGACCGATCAACAACCATCAGACCAAGCGAAAGCCTTTCTTAGCCAATATGAAGAAGTATCCGGGGTACGAGCTGTAAACCATAACGGTACCCTTGTCATCGCTGTCGACTTACGTCATTACGATCGGCTTTTTTTAGAAGATATCGAAAAAGCCCTCTATAAAGATTTGCAACGAAACTTCACAAAGATGCAAATCACCCTATCGACAGATCGGAAAATTTTTCTAGAGTTAGAGAGGTTGGAAAAGGATATTTTAGACGACAAGCTGAGTAGTGCAGATATTAAAAAGCGTTTGAACGACATCATTACTTTATCAAAAGAGCAGACATAAAGGGAGGGATTTCCATGACGAAGCAAGAAGAACTTTCGCAAGAAGCAAAACGTTATCAAGAATTACAAGAGAAAAAAGAAATTAAACGACCGTTAGTTAAAAATGCCTTAAAAGCTTTCCTTGTCGGAGGCACCATCTGTGCTATTGGTCAAGGTATCTCCATGTTTTATATTTATTTTTTTGACTTTACAGAACAAACCGCCGGTAATCCTACAGTAGCTACTTTAGTTATTATTACAATGTTTTTAACGGGCTTCGGACTCTATGACCCTCTTGGGCAATTTGCAGGAGCCGGAACGGCCGTGCCAGTAACAGGCTTTGCCAACGCCGTTATTTCTTCTGCTATTGAACATCGTACAGAGGGCTTTATTTTAGGAGTTGGAACGAATATGTTAAAGCTTGCAGGACCCGTCATCGTTTATGGAGTATTTACTTCCTTCATCATCGGTATACTAAAAACCTTATTTAGCAAATTTATTGGGATGTAAAAGAAGGTGAAGCCAATGCTATTTGGACAAAGCTCTTGGGTTTTTCAAAAGGAGCCGGTCATCCTTTCTACAGGAGTTGTCGGTGGTCCCTTTGAAGGTCAAGGGAAGATCAGCAACTATTTTGATAAAATTTTTGATGACATTTGGCTAAAAGAAAAGTCTTTTGAAAAGGCCCAAAGACGGTTGTTTGAGGAAGCTTCTCAAATTGCTATTCAAAAAAGCGGAGTGCCGGAAGAAAAAGTAAACTTATTTCTTGGCGGGGACTTAATTAATCAAATTTCCCCTACTACTTTCACTGCTAAAACTTTAGCACTTCCTTATCTCGGTTTATTTAGTGCCTGTGCAACCTCGATGGAAGGACTTGCTTTAGCTGCTTTTATTATCAATAATGGTGGTGCCGATTTTATCGTCACCGGAACGGCAAGCCATAATGCGGCGACAGAAAGGCAGTTTCGCTATCCGAGTGAATACGGTGGTCAAAAGCCTCCGACCGCCCAATGGACAGTGACTGGTGCTGGTTGTGCCCTCGTTAGCCAAACCGGAAATGGGCCAATTATTACAAAAGCTACGATTGGAAAAGTCGTCGATATGGGCTTGACAGACCCTTTTAATATGGGTGGTGCAATGGCTCCGGCAGCGGTCGATACAATCATCCAGCATTTAACAGATTTTCAACTTCCGACTGACCATTACGATGTCATCCTCACTGGAGATCTCGGAAAAATAGGATTAGCTGCAACCTATGAGTTACTTAAGGAGAAAGGTTTCGATTTTGAAGAAGGAGATATTGTCGATTGTGGCTTATCTATATATGCTGATGATCAAGAAATTCATGCTGGAGCAAGCGGAACCGCTTCTTCCGCTGTAGCTACTTATGGATATTTTCTCGAACAATTAAAAAAAGGAAAATATAACAAGATCCTAGTCGTCGCTACAGGCTCACTCCATTCACCATTAACCGTACAGCAAAAGGAATCCATTCCTTGCATCGCACATGCTGTTGCTATTGAAAGGGGTCATAAGATACTATGATATTCTTCTGGGCTTTTGTCGTTGGAGGATTAATTTGTGTTATCGGGCAACTTATGTTCGATATTTTAAAGTTAACACCCGCTCACACTTTGACAACTCTCGTCATCGTCGGAGCAATTTTAGGTGGATTAGATTTGTATGAGCCCCTAGTTAATTTCGCCGGTGCTGGAGCGACGGTACCGATTACTAGCTTCGGAAATTCCCTTGTACAGGGAGCTTTAATTGAAGCAGAACGTCACGGTTTAATTGGTGTAATTACAGGGATTTTCGAAATTACGAGTGCCGGAATTTCAGCTGCAATTATCTTTGGAGTCGTAGGAGCTATGTTATTTAAAGCAAAGGGGAAGCAATAAACGACATCGATTGACTGGTACTATTTACACAAATGGACCAAGCGTCTTACAGAATTAACGCTTGGTCCATTCATTTTAAAGCTGTACTGCAATTTTTCCAAATTGGTCATTTACTTCTAAAAGAGAAAAGGCTTCATCTATTTGTTCAAAAGGATACGTGTGACCAACGATTGGCTTCAAGTGATGCTCCTTCATAAAAGCTAACATCTCACGCAACTCTTCTCGACTCCCCATCGTCGTCCCTAATAAAGAATATTGGCCGTAAAAAAATTCACGCAGATTAAAATCGACGATATCGCCCGCCGTTGCACCAAAAAGAACGAAGGTTCCATGGGGTCTTAAGACCTTTAAGGAACGATTGAAGGTTGCCCGGCCGATACTATCAATTACTACGTCGATTCGTTCATCCTTCAAGGCCTCATTCCAATCACTGGCCGTATCAAGAACGAGATCGGCACCGATTTCCTTTGCCCTCTTTCTTTTCGTCTCATCCCGGGAAGTCGTAATCACTCTTGCTCCTAAAGCATGGGCAAACTGAATCATAAAGGTCGCCACACCACTTCCAGCGCCCGGAATAAAGACCGTATCACCGGCCTTAACTTTACCTTTAGTAAACACCGCCCGATACCCTGTTAATCCAGCTAACGCAAGGACACCGGCTTCTTCCCAGGATAAATAATCCGGTTTCGGTTCAACTTGTCCTTGATCAAGGACGATTTTTTCCGCGAAAGTACCGTGATCAGGCATACCTAAAATCTCAAAATCCTCCGGTGGCACCTCGTCCTTTTCAAACCAACGTAAAGATGGGTTGATAATCACTTCATCCCCTATCTTCACATCGGTAACCGCTTCGCCTACCGCCTCTATTATTCCTGCTCCATCGGAACCTAAAATAAGGGCTTCACGATTCGGTCCAAGACGGCCGGCAAGATATAGATCCCGCCGATTTAAGCCAACGGTCTTTAAAGCGACAACGACCTCATTAGCTTTCGGGGTTGGTTCGGGCATGTCTTTCAACTTATGTTGCCCGTATTCATATACATAGGCTCGCAAAACTCTTCACTCCTTTAAAATAAAATGTTTACTTTATACTAGTTTGGAGTAACTGTTCAAACGTAGTTAGTTTTTCTTCAAATACATCGAGGGCTTCAAGAATAGGATCCTTCTTTGTCATATCGACACCAGCCCGTTTCAGCACTTCGATTGGATAATCGCTACTACCGGCTTTTAAGAAATTTTTATATCGTTCTACAGCTTCTTCGCCCTCTTCTAAAATTTGTGCTGAAAGAGACGTGGCTGCAGCATAGCCCGTTGCATATTGATATACGTAATAGTTGTAATAAAAATGCGGGATACGGGCCCATTCTAGAGCAATTTCATCATCGATGACAATTGCTTCACCAAAATATTTTTTATTCAAGTCATAATAAATTTCTGACAAGCCATCAGCAGTTAACGGACGTCCTTCCTGGTCTAGTTGATGAATTGTATGCTCAAATTCCGCAAACATTGTCTGACGGAACACCGTCGCCCGGAATCCTTCTAAGAAATGATTTAAAATATACAGCCTTTCTTTTTCGTCCTTTAACTCCTTTAATAAATATTCACTTAAGAGAGCTTCATTTAACGTTGAAGCAACCTCTGCAACAAAGATAGAATAATTACCGTATCGGTAAGGTTGATGTTTTCGCGTATAATAACTATGAACCGAATGACCGAATTCATGAGTTAAAGTATATAAGTTATTCACATTATCCTGCCAATTCATTAGAATAAAAGGATTCGTTCCATACGTACCAGAAGAATAAGCTCCGCTTCGCTTTCCTTTATTTTCAACGACATCGACCCACCGATTATCAAACCCTTCCTTTACAATTCCAACATAATCCTCCCCTAAAGGTGTTAAACTTTGCAACACATGGGTTTGGGCCTCTTCATAGCTAAGCTTCATATCAACATCCTGGATAAGCGGTACATATAAATCATACATATGCAAGTCGTCTAAGTTTAACACTTGCTTCCGGAGGGCTGTGTACCGATGAAGTAAAGGAAGCTTTTCATTAATCGCTTCGACCAATTGGTCATAAACCGATTCGGGAATATTGTTCCGGTCTAAAGCAGCTTGACGGGCCGAATTGTATCGGCGAACTTTAGCATAGAAATTGTTCTTTTTAACAGCACCAGATAAGGTAGAAGCAAAAGTGTTCTTATACTTCCCATACGTATCGTACATTGCTTTAAAGGCTTGCTTTCTTACATCCCGTTGTGTCGACTCTAAAAACTGTATATAACGGCCATGGGTAAGCTCGACTTCATTTCCTTCTTCATCCTTAATCGTCGGAAAAGTTAAATCCGCATTATTTAGCATACCAAAGGTATTCCCAGCCGTTTGTAAAGCTTCGGAAGCTTCGGATAATATTTTTTCTTCTTTTTCACTTAAAAAATGGTCCTGCTGTCGGATAATTTCGTCTAATGTTTTTTCATACAGTTGTAACGATTCGTTTTCTTTAAGAAAACGACGAAGGGTTTCTTCTCCTATTTGTAAAATTTCCGGTACGATATAGCTCATTTGACTAGAAGCAAAGGCAAGTAAGGATTCAGCCTTTTGATTTATTCCCTGGTAGAAGCTATTCGTTGTATCTTGGTCATAACGTAAATGGGCGTAAACATACAATTTTCCTAAACGTTCGGAAAGTTGATCTTGAAGTTGCAACAAGTCTAATAAACGTTCAGCGCTTTCATGAAGCGTATTTTGAAAAGTTTCAATTTTAGGTAATTCTTTACGAAGGTTTTCATATTCTGTTTCCCAGGCCTCATCCGTCGGGAAAATCGTCGTTAAATCCCAAGTTAAAGCCTCAGGTACTTCTTCTCGTTTTGGTAGTTGCTTTCGTAGCTGACTCATGCTTCATTCCTCCTTGTTATACTTCTATCTATTATAAACTAAAACTTGGTTAACATTCCAACTTCTTTTTCTCCCCCTCCCCTACGAAGCCCTGTTGACGCAAATTGCGTAATAAATAACGGTCAGCCTTTAACGATACTTCGATATACGGGAAGAAAGGAATTGAACGGAGTTTTTTCCAACCGAGGCTCTTTACCGGAGCAAAAAACTTAAAAATAATGAAGTATTGCATATATTCCTTAATTAAGTCGGGGAGTTGCGACATAAAACTTGGAAGAACAAAGGGGTCAAGGAGAGATTGGCATGTTTCTATAGATAAAAAGGAACCGATGGGTAAAGGATGGAGTAAATCGAGAACAAGTTTTGTTTGCCAGTGCCAAAGTGGGCGATCCATAATATATTGGAGGCGAATTGGTAAGTGAATCAAGGAGGGAAGTTGTTCAACGTGTACACCTTTATGGTAAAGCCACTTTCTATATTGCAGCTCCTTCCCCTTTACAGGATGAGGAGAAGTACGGAAACGCTCCTTCTCCCGATACCATAAAGTGAACAAAACTTTAGAAGACAAAAATTGCTTTGGAAAGAGGGAGGTTAAATTGGCACAACTAAGCGGTAGTTGCCGATACTTTACGAAGGCCCTTTGGGAACTCAGTAAAATCAAATCATAAAGCACTGTAAAGCGTTCTTTTCTAGGACAAAAATAAATTAACTGGCTTGGGCCATCCAGATGATAGTTGCGGATAAATTGTCGTTCAAAGAAAGAAAGTCGATAGACATTTGTCGAAGGTTTAGGGAGGGGTTGCAAAAGGCGTTCACCTAATATCCAAAGAGGGTATATATTTTCCCGCTTATATCCTGCATTACGCTTTCTTATTTCTTTAGCTGGAACAGACACTTGTTGATATTCGAGGGCTACTTGATTCTTTTTCGTAGAGAAAAGCAAGTCTGGTCGTTGTTGGATGGAGGGCAAATATTTTTCTAAATGAAGGCTTGCTAAACCTTGCTGTTGAAGCCATCGATAGAGGAGGAGCTTCGCTTGTTTATGCTCGAAGGATTCACCTTTAACCGAAAGAGTACAACGACTATTAGGCCGATGGGCGAAGTGGGGAATCGTTTGCTCACCTGCTCGTAAGATTACCGGTTCCTTACAAGCTGGACAGAAAAAAGATTGCTTACGTAAATGACTCCAAGCTTCTTTCGGTAGCAAAGAAGGAGTGATTATTTTTCCTTCTCGATTTGTCGCTTGTAACATCGATAGGGCAAAACCTCCTTTTAAAAAATAAAAAGGCATCCGAATCTCGGACGCCCTTAGTTATACATTATTATAACGTTTTTTTATCAAAGGTCAAGCGAAGTAATGACGCAAGGTTTCAAAAACTTTTTCTTTAATAATTACTTTCCCATATTCGTCTAACACATACTTCGTAACTTCTGCTTCGGAAGCAAATTCTAATACTTGGCTTAGAAGATCCTCCTGTATAGCATACAATGGGGCATTGATTTCAATGAATAAATAGTAACTATCTTCGTAGTGGTAGAGTTTTGTTTCAATATCTTCTTCGTAGGTTTGTTGGAAGTAATGGCTTAATTCAACGACGTTATCGAAGTCGGGAAACTTAGCAACAAAGGAGACGACATCTTCTTCTTCTAGCTCTGGCATGTCATCAGAAGCTAAATCACTTAAATCTTCAAACATCTCATCCTTCGGCGGTTCGGTTAAAGTTAAATCGAGTAAATCTTCTACATCCTCCAACTGATCGAGGGAATGTTCATTTGAAATTTGGGCTTTTGTCACAATAATTTCTAATCCCTTTTCTAAGGCTTGCACTTGAATCCATAGCGGTCCTTCTACAGGGAAATCTTCTTTATAGTTTACTTCATCCATCATTTGCCAAAAAAGTTGTTCGCTTCTTTCGCGATTGTACCAAATTTCTTCCCGCTCAAAGCCTCGACTTTCGATATCGACGTAGGAGATATAAAACTTTACCGTATTTTCATTAATTCTTTCTATTTCCATTTTTACCTCCCCCTTCTTAAAAAAGAAGTGATAGTAGATGAAACGGTCTGGGAGACAAATCCAACTTCACCTATGGTACACTTTCCTTTATTTTCCTTACCTTTATATTTAACAATAGGCACTCTCTCATTTTATAAAGCGTATATTAGTTTATTATATGCATACTAATATACTATTAATAGATGATTTAATCAATTATTCCCTATCCGATTCAAACTCTCTTTCTTCGAGTTAAATACCCGATTTGGTCATAAAGATTCAATAAAAAGTGAAAAAACCGTAAACAAGAATGTTTACGATTTTTCAGCTTAGTTAACCATCTTTTGTGCCTGTCTTAATTGGAAGGTCCGTACCTTTCTCGGTAGGAAACGACGAATTTCATCTTCATTATATCCAACTTGTAAGCGCTTCTCATCGAGAATAATCGGCCTTCTTAGTAAACCTGGATTTTCTTGAATAAGTTCAAATAATTCTTTTAACGGTAATGAGTCGAGGTCGACGTCTAATTTTTGATACACCTTCGATCTCGTTGAAATAATTTCGTCGGTGCCGTCCTCCGTCATTCGTAAAATTTCTTTAATTTCCTCTAACGTTAAAGGCTCGGAAAAAATATTTCTTTCTTTGTAGCTAATGTCATGTTCTTCTAACCAAGCCTTTGCTTTACGGCAGGATGTACAACTTGGCGAGGTATAGAGTGTGACCATAATTTCCTTCACTCCTCATCTATTCTGTATATGTCACTCTTCCCTGTTGTTAATCGGTAATCGATTCTCCTGTTTCCTCAAGCAGTACATTCCCTCTTTTACAAGGTCATGTCTTAGGAAGTTTAACAACAGTTTACCGAAATTGTGAATCGTATCACATTTGCACGTAGCAAGTTGGAAAGTTTAGAAAAAATGGAATCCATCTTTCTATTTTCCATTATTTCGTAATTTGTTTTATTACTTAATAATTAGTTTAAATAACTACAATTAAGATTATACTATAAAAGTCAAGTAAAAGGTAGGGTCATTTCACAAAAATTATGTCTGAATTGTGAAATGTTGTACAATTTTTTCGTTTCTTGTAAAATATTGTACCCTAGATTCGTTTTTTTAAACGATAAAATCATATTTTCTTAAATAGTTGATTAAAATTTCTCCATCCTTCTCCTTTTCGCTTCATTGCTTGCTTTCTATCTAGACCATATACTATGATATGAACAGAAATTTATTTTAAATGATAATCAACTACATCTTTATTATAACAATGGAGTGAACAATTGTGAAAGTTATTTTTTCTGGTATTCAACCGAGTGGTATTCCAACTATTGGAAACTACCTAGGCGCAATTCGTCAATTTGTTCCGTTACAAGAGGAAAATGAATGTTATTTTTGTGTTGTAGATCAACATGCGATTACCGTACCACAAGACCCGAAGGAGTTAAAGGCAAATATTCGTAGTTTAGCCGCCCTTTATCTTGCATCAGGTTTAGATCCAGAAAAGGCGACCCTATTTGTTCAATCGGACGTCCCAGCCCATGTCGAGTTAGGATGGCTCATCCAATCTTTCACCTATATGGGAGAATTGGAACGGATGACGCAGTTTAAAGACAAGGCTGAAAAAAGAGAAGCTGTTTCTTCAGCCCTTTTCACCTATCCAACGCTTATGGCAGCAGATATCCTTTTATATGAAACAGACATCGTCCCCGTCGGCGATGACCAAAAACAACATTTAGAGTTAACGAGAGATGTAGCGGAGCGTTTTAACAACCGCTTCGGAGAAACTTTCGTTATTCCAGAGATACAAATACCGAAAGTTGGCGCTCGTATTATGTCTTTACAAGACCCATTGAAAAAAATGAGTAAATCCGATGAGAACCAACGTGCCTTCGTATCGATGTTAGATACTCCAAAACAAATTGAAAAGAAAATTAAAAGTGCCGTAACGGACTCAGACATGGAAATTAAATTCGACCGAGAGCAAAAACCAGGCGTTTCCAACCTACTTTCCATCTATGCTAGTTGTAAAAATATTTCCATTGAAGAAGTCGAAGCCCACTTTTCTGGAAAAGGTTATGGAGACTTAAAGCAAGAAGTCGCCGATGCTGTTTTAGAATTGCTACTACCAATTCAAGAAAAGTATGAAAGGCTAGTACATTCTAGCGAACTAGACGATATTTTACAAGAAGGAGCTAAGAAAGCGAACGAAGTCGCGGAAAAAACCTTACAAAAAGTAAAGGATAAAATGGGACTCGGTCTGTAACATCCTATAAAAAAAGCGAACGGTAACCCAAGTGAACCGTTCGCTTTTTTAAAATTATTTATGGTTGATTTTCTTCATTGACATAGTCGTGCTGTTCCTTCTTCCAAAGCTCCTTTAATATTGGATACTTTTGTACAACTTGTCTTAAAAACTGTTCATGGGAGGCTGTCCAACCCTCTAACATTTCTTCATACAACTCCTGCCACATCGATTCAATCGATAAGGACGTTTTATGAAGTAAAACATTTTCCCCCTTCCATTCAGAAAGCCAATAACTCATTTCCTCTTTATTCGTAATCCGTCGTAATTGTTCTAGGCAAATGAATAAAATCTTTTTTAGACTACGCTCCCGTCTTGTTAAGCCTATAATTTCTTCCTCTCTAAAATCCCAAATCCCTTGTTTTTCTTTTGAGACCTGTCCTTTTGGTAACGGATCGTTCCGTCTCTTTAATTTCGTATACATACTATGAATTTGAGATTCTTGCCGAGGAATGAGACGACTTTTACGAAACGGACGATCATAACCCAAAGTATCAAAGGCTAGGACATCCTTTCCATCGGTTACGATACATGCATATTGGATTACCCGACGTCCGTACCCTTTCCGGGCGTAGGTTTTTTTATAAATCGATTGGAGAAGCGATTGGGGAAGGGGTTGTAAACTATTTTCTATATAATCAAATAAAGAGTCCGTTATGTATAAGACAGGGATTTGATCTAACATTTCAATCCCATCTTCCTTCCGCCATTCATGATAATGAAAGACATTGTATCCTTTCTCTTCACCTTCGAACCAATTGACCCAAATATCGTATAAATAATGCATCTTTTCCCCTCACTTTAATCTTTCTATTTGTCCTTCATTATGACCAGTTGGGGAAATATTATTCTCTTTCCTTATGCTTTTGGTTCATGGTTCGTATCGGTTCGATGTATAGCAAGAAAGACCATCGCTAGACCTATGGGGAGAAAATAGCACTCGATACGGGTTCGAATAAAATTAAAGTATTCCGTCCATGAAATACCTGCAGGTAAAAAATTCATATACATAATAACCGAAACCCCACCAGCAACCGCTAATCCAAAACCAATTAAAAATAAGAGATGGTTTCCTATTTTTCTCCCCCCTTTCTCTAATTTCACTATATGTACAAGCTCTCCTCGATATGAGTCTAGCAAAGGGAGGATCGCAATTAAAAAAGTCGCCTTATTCTAAAAGAATAAAGCGACCTGTTTTGACGACTTAGTTTTCATATTTTTTGAAAAGTAAACTTGCATTATGTCCACCGAACCCTAAAGAGTTGCTAAGGGCATAGGTGATATCTTGTTTCCGAGCCGTATTCGGAACATAGTCTAAGTCACATTCCT
Source organism: uncultured Pseudogracilibacillus sp. (assembly GCA_937974845.1). Taxonomy (GTDB): domain Bacteria; phylum Bacillota; class Bacilli; order Bacillales; family Amphibacillaceae; genus Pseudogracilibacillus. The sequence continues at coordinate 32,506 of CALJVC010000120.1, forward strand.
CATCCGGCGTCTCATAATTCAATGTAGCCGGTAAAATACCATCATGGATTGCCAAGGCTGTAAAGATTGCCTCGACTCCTCCAGCTGCTCCGAGTAAATGACCAGTCATCGACTTGGTCGAAGAAACAGCTAAGTCGTAGGCATGCTCACCAAACACCGTTTTAATCGCAGTAGTTTCATATTTATCGTTTAATTCCGTACTCGTCCCATGGGCATTAATATAATCTACTTCAGTCGGTGCTATTCCGGCATCTTCGAGAGCCATTTTCATCGCCCGGGCTGCCCCTTCTCCATCTTCAGCTGGAGCAGTAATATGGAAAGCATCCCCCGTGGCACCATAACCGACAACTTCAGCATAAATACGAGCTCCACGTTCAAGAGCATGTTCTAAGGACTCGAGAACAAGAATTCCCGCTCCTTCTCCCATCACAAAGCCGTCACGATTTTTATCAAAAGGACGACTTGCCGTGTTAGGATCTTCGTTAAAGGATAAGGCCTTCATCGCTGAAAAGCCGGCAAAGGCCAAATTAGTAATCGGGGATTCCGTTCCTCCAGTAATCATACAGTCAGCATCTCCCCGTTGAATAACTTTAAAGGCATCGCCAATCGAATTCGTTCCTGAAGCACAGGCTGTCGTTGTACAAGAGTTAATCCCCTTCGCACCTAATTGAATAGATACTTGACCGGCAGCCATATCAGGGATAAGCATCGGAACAAAAAACGGACTTACACGACGATAGCCTTTTTCAATAAAGCGACGCGTTTGTTCCTCATAAGTATCCATTCCGCCGATACCACTACCAATCCATACGCCGATACGGTCGGCATTAGATGAATCGATTTGTAAGTTCGCATCTTCTACAGCCATCTTAGCCGCTGCTACAGCGTATTGGGTAAATAAGTCCATACGACGGGCTTCTTTCTTTTCTATATGATTGAGTGGATCAAAGTCCTTGACTTCCCCTGCTACTTTAACTGGGAATTGTTCTCTATCTACTTTTGTAATTAAACCGATTCCTGATTGATTATTGACAACTTGTTCCCAAGATGTCTTTGCATCGTTTCCTAACGGTGTCACTGCTCCTACACCGGTAACGACAACTCGATGTTTCTCCATCCTGTTCGCCTCCTTAAATGAAAAGCATTCTGTTCCCTTTCAAAGTTATCATACCATATGCCTCGATGACTTGTCTTACTTATTTTCCCCAACGTAGGGCAACAGCTCCCCAAGTTAAACCTCCCCCAAAACCTACTAACACAAGGACATCCCCGTCGTTAATTTTTCCAGCTCTAACCGTTTCAGAAAGGGCAATCGGAATGGAAGCTGCTGAATTATTCCCATATTTATGAATCGTTTTGGCCATTTTGTCTTCAGCAATTCCAATCCGTTGGCGAGCTGCTTCCATAATCCGAATATTCGCTTGGTGAGGAATTAAATAGTCAACATCTTCCTTATTTAATCCGGCCTTTTTGACGACATTGATAGTCGATTGCGGCATTTGCCGAACAGCGAATTTAAAGACTTCGCGACCATTCATTTTAATATAGCCCTCATCGTTTTGGTAAAGTTCTTTTCCTCCGGCACCATCTGCACCAAGTTCAAAGGATAGGACACCTTTACCCTCGGCGACCTTACCCATAACTGCTGCACCGGCTCCATCGCTAAGTAAAACCGCTGTATTACGATCTTTAAAATCCATAATTTTTGATAATTTATCTGCCCCGACAATTAATACGTGTTGATACGCCCCACTTTCAATAAATTGTTGGGCTGTAATCATCGCATACATAAACCCTGCACAGGCTGCTCCTAAATCCATCGCTGCAGCCTGTTTCGCTCCTAAGCGTTCCTGTAAAATGGCTGAAACGGATGGAAAAGGAGTATCCGGGGTAACAGTGGCTACTAAAATTAAATCGATATCTTCTGCTGTCAAGTTTGCATCAGCAAGAGCTTGCTTGGCGGCTTCATAAGCCATATCCGACGTATCCTCATCCTCCCGGGCAAAGCGTCTTTCTTCAATTCCGGTACGGGTACGGATCCATTCATCCGATGTATCTAATATCTTTTCAAAATCATGGTTCGTCATGACTTTTTCTGGAACATAATGTCCTACTCCTAAAACACCAACTCCCATACTTCCATCTCCTTTTCTAATAAAAAAGTTTTACAACTTATTATCTTATATTATGACTTGGTTATAAGATTAATCTATTTTCTCTCTTTCTGCAAGAATTTCTTCTCAAAATAAAAAGTTTCCTTTATAAACAACGTTTTTAACAAAGCTATGGTATGCTAATAATAAAGATACTTCATTAAGGTTATGACAGCTTACAGTATGCAAGCTATCTACATTTCAGGATAAGCTATAAAAAAGGAGTGTATGCATTGTCTCAGAAAAAAGATAAACGAAACATCGTCAGTATCATATTAGTGATTATCGTCGCCGTTATCACCCTTGGGATGACGATCGTCTATAATACTCCAGCGAAGGTTGAAGAAGAGGAAAGTCAGCTCGATGAGGAGTTTGTTAACGAACTGTACTTATCCTAAACGACTTTCCTTCTTCAACTTCGTATAAGATATCACTTCTATTTTCCTTGCTTTTTTGGTAAAATGAAAAAGAAAGGATTGGAACGAAAGACTTTGCTAAATTGAGGTGTAAATAAATGAGATTTATTGTTAGTTTTTTTTGGGCCTTTTTAATCGGTGCCGCAATCTCCTATGTTTTAACAAGTATGGGAAACGAACCGTTTAACTGGACACAATCGATTACATTTACAACTATTATTTTTGTCGGAATTCTTGTCGTAGACTTTGCCTTAGGTATTAGTAAAATGACAAAAGAGTAGGCTCCTTAGATGACAGTACATAAAGAAAGAGGCTGGGACAAAAC
>CALJVC010000121.1 GCA_937974845.1 uncultured Pseudogracilibacillus sp.
TTTTAGCGAACACCGTTTTGTTTTTATTTGAAAAGGAAAGTTTCCTGCTTCGATTGTTCAACAGCGATTCGATAAATAATACCGTAAGCAATCATTGTCGAAAGAGTCGTACTACCACCATAACTAATGAAAAGAAGAGGAATCCCCGTAATCGGCATCAAACCGATAGTCATGCCGATGTTTTGGAAAGTATGGATTAAAATTAAAGCCATGAAACCATAGCAAATATAAGCTGCATAAGAGTTATGGCTCCCTACCTTCATTCCCAGGATGACGAGTTTATAAAGAAACAGGAAAAAGACTAAGATAACTAATGTACTACCGAGAAATCCAAAGCTTTCTCCAATGATTGAGAAAATAAAGTCCGTATGGGCTTCTGGAAGTTGCACTTCTGCACTTTTCATTCCCTTCCCTGTCAATTTCCCCGAACCGACTGTCTGAAGAGAAAGATCAATATGATATCGATCGTTACTATCTTGCACTGAAGGGTCGAACCAGGTCGTTACCCTTTTTATCTGGTGTGGTTCGATACGCAAGACGTTTTCAGCGAAATCAGGAAAGTTAACGATGACAAGCACAACAGAAACTACCGCAACCAAGCCTGTCGCAAACATCACAGCAATAATTCTCCAGTTAACACCGGATAAGACGATCAGAACGACAGTAATAAAAAGAAAGACCAAGGTCGTCCCTAAGTCTGGCTGTTTCCAAATTAAGAATGCCGGAAACAAGGTCGCCAATAAAATTTTTCCTATTAATATTAAGTCCGTACGAATGGTCTGCCGACTAAATTTTTCTTGGTGACGGTAAATTAAATAGGCAAGAAATAGGACAAAGAATATTTTCGCAAACTCCGACGGCTGAATCGATATAAAAGGAACCTTATTATTGAACCAGCTTTTCGCCCCGTTTACCGGACGGGCAATCGCCTCTGGACTAAAGTGCAGGACAATTAATGAGAGTACACCCAAAAGATATAAATAAACACTCGAACGGTATAATTGATCTAAATCGATAAACTGAATCGCTATAGCTACCCCAATACCAATAGCGTAATATACTAATTGTTTCGCAACGAAATTATCGGGATATTGTTCTAGCTGCTGAGCGTTATATATCGCTAAACTACTAGTAACGATAAAAAAAACGAGGAAAAGGATTAGATCTAATTGTATATAATGGGACTGTCGACCTTTAAACATTGCCACATCACCAAATTCTATTTAGTATAAGGATATTTTACCCTAAGATACAATTATAATTGTTTTTCTACAAATTATCTAGAATTAATTTCTAGTTAACAATAATCTATGCGAAAGTTAAAGGATTTAGTTTCTTTTTTATAAGCAATTTTCTAGTCCC
>CALJVC010000122.1 GCA_937974845.1 uncultured Pseudogracilibacillus sp.
GAACTAAGCCTTTGCTTAGTTCTTTTTTTATATAAAAAAAGCGAAACATTTGCACGATATGGAATCCTTTGTTAATCTTGTCATATAGGATTATTTAAAATATTTATTTAAATAAGGAGAGGATTCTGTATGGCTAAGTTTGAATTACCAGATTTACCTTATGCCTACGATGCATTAGAACCAACGATTGATACGGATACAATGAATATTCACCATACGAAACACCATAACACGTATGTCACAAATTTAAACGCTGCTTTAGAAGGACATGCAGACTTACAAGATAAATCTCTCGAAGACTTAATTAGCGACCTCGACGCTCTTCCAGAAGATATTCGTACAGCAGTACGTAATAATGGAGGAGGTCACGCAAACCATAGCTTATTCTGGGAAATTCTTTCTCCAGAAGGCGGCGGTAAGCCATCCGGTGCTTTAGCCGAAGATATTGAGAAAACTTTCGGAAGCTTCGAAAAATTCCAAGAGGAGTTCGAACAAGCAGCTGCTACACGTTTTGGTTCTGGTTGGGCTTGGCTCGTTCTTAACGATGGAAAATTAGAAGTAATGAGCACACCAAACCAGGATAACCCAATCATGGAGGGTAAAACACCACTATTAGGTCTAGACGTTTGGGAGCACGCTTACTACTTAAAGTATCAGAACAGACGTCCAGAATATATTAAAGCTTTCTGGAACGTAGTGAACTGGGAACAAGTAGAAAAGAACTACGAGGAAGCTAAATAACCTTATAAGATTAAACAACGGTATTTCCTAAAAGGGAATACCGTTTTTATTTTTCCTCCTTTCCCTTAGTTATACATATCCTTTATAAGGTCGGACAAACTAAGGTGAAGGGGTAATCAATCTATGATAAAAAGTTGGATAAGTAAGGATACACATGGACGAGATTTTTATCTTTTAGTAGTAATCGGTGGCTTATATTCGATTGGTTTATTTTTATCTAATACCTTTGTGAATGTATACCTTTGGCGACAAACAGAGAGCTTTATGACAATTGCGATGTATCATATCGCTATTCATATTAGTAAGCCACTGACATTTTATTTTGCTGGAAACATGTCTAAAAAGATTGATCGCATTATTTTGCTTAGACTTGGTGTGATCTTTCTTTCTTTATTTTTTTTAACTGTGTTACTTTTACAGGAAAAGGCTAGTTACTTTAATGTTTTACTTGGAGTTTTAATCGGTCTTGGTTACGGCTTTTATTGGTTAGCCTTTAACGTCCTTACTTTTGAAATTACCGAACCCTATAATCGAGTATTTTTTAACGGTCTTTTAGGCAGTCTACAGTCGGTCAGTGGGATGTTTGGCCCTTTAATCGCTGGAATAATTATTTCAACTTTAGATACTCAAGTTGGTTATAGGACGATTTTTTCGATATCTTTTGGTCTTTTTATCATCGCTGTTATTCTAAGCTTTTTTATTGAGCGGCGCGAGACTGATGGTGTTTATAATGTTCTCGATGTAGTTCGAGAAGTAAGGAGAAACGGAGATTGGCGACGAGTACTATTAGCGAATAGCTTCCAAGGTTTCCGTGATAGTGTCTTCATTTTTGTCCTACCTATTTGGATATTTTTAACGACGAGAAATGAATTTTCTTTAGGTATTTTTAATTTAATTATGCATGGTGCATCTTTTTTTCTTTTTCTCCTATTAAGTTGGAAGATGAAAGACAACATGCGCCAAAGGCTTCTTTTTCTCGGTTCCTTTGTAATTGGCTTATCCGTTTTACTTTTAATGGGTGAGAGAGATTTTTATATTTTACTTTTATATGCTTTAATTGTCGGTAGCATGGTACCACTTTTTCAAGTGCCTTTCCAAGCTTTAACCTATGATGTAATTGGCAAAAGTTATCGAGCTAGGGATCTTCGTATAGAATATATCGTATTATTAGAAGTTTTCCGTAGTGCTGGTGGAATTTTATCTATCCTTCTTTTTATCCTTGGTTTACAGCTAGATTCTGGTCCGAAGGCCATTCCTTTCATTCTCTGTGTTTTAAGTTTTGCTTATATGTTAATTTATCCTACAGTAGCTTCTATTGAACGCTAGTGTTTATCTTAATAGTGCGCTATCTTTTATAAAAGTGTTATAATGGTAGGGGAATGTGAAAGAAGGGGGGAAAGGGATGCCAAGACAGAAGAAACAAAAAGAAGATACGAAAATACCTATACGTTTAAATATCCTTTTTTTCATTGTGTTTATTATGTTTACAGTCCTTGTCGTACAGTTAGGGATTGTACAAATTTTACACGGTGAAAGTTTCCAAGAAGAAATCGATCGGATGGTTCTCGATACCTCGAAACGTCCCGTACCACGAGGAAAGATCTACGATCGTAACGGAAAGGTAATCGTTGATAATAAAGCCTTATACGCTATTAGTTATACACCACCTAAACGGGTACAACCCGAGCAAAAGCTTGAGTTAGCTGAACAACTTGTTCCCTTTTTATCCCTTGATGAAAAAGCTTTACAACGAGTAACCGAACGAAATAAACGTGAATATATATATTTATTAGATAAAGAAGCAATCCATGAACGCGTTTATGAAAAAATTCCTAAAGAAGAGTTAGAAGAATTACCAAATTCAGAGCAATATCAACTTTTCCTCGATGCGATTACAGAGGAGGAGATAGAAAAAATAAGCGATGAAGAATTAAAAGTCATCGCAATTAAACGTGAACTAGATAAGGCCTATTCGTTAACACCAGAAATAATTAAGAAAGATAATATTTCTGTGGAAGAATATGCACGAATTGCAGAACATTTATCTGAACTTCCTGGAATTAATGCAACGACGGATTGGGAACGAACATATAAATACGGAGATACATTGAAGTCTATCTTAGGGACTATTACTACCCAAGAACAGGGAATTCCAAAAGAAGAAGAGGATTACTACCTTACCCGTGGCTATAACCGAAACGATCGGGTCGGTAAAAGTGGCTTAGAAGCTGAATATGAAGATTTATTGCGGGGGCGAAAAGAAAAGGTTGAACACCGAACGACGAAGCAAGGAGAAGTGATCGACTCTAAAGTCATCGTTCCTGGAGAACGGGGAAAGGACTTAGTATTAACGATCGATATTGATTTTCAACAAAAATTAGATGAGATCGTCTTAGACGAATTAAAGAAAGCACGTTCCCAAGCACCGGGACCGAATCGCTACTTAGAGGATGCTTTAGCTGTTGCTATGAATCCAAAGACGGGAGAAATTATCGGTTTAAGTGCAATGCATTATAACCGTGAAAAAAATGAGTACGAAGCTACTCCGCATAAGATTTTTTACGATGCCCATCGTCCTGGTTCTACAGTAAAGGGAGCGACCGTCTTAGCTGGTTTACAGTCAGGGGTGATTACACCCGGAACGGTATTTATCGATCGTCCGATTAAAATTGCTCAAACACCAACGAAAGCTTCCTACCGAACCTTAGGAGCAGTCAATGATATACAAGCTTTAAAGGTTTCATCTAACGTGTATATGTTCTACATCGGTTTACGGATGGGGGGAGAATACCGTCATCCTTTCCCAAATAACGCCGGGGCGAAGTATAATCCTGAAGGTGCTCAAACTATGCGGAACTATTTTCATCAATTCGGTTTAGGTGTATCGACGGGAATCGACTTTCCTTTTGAATCTACCGGCTTTGTTGGTCCAGCTAACTATCCGGGAAATTTAATGGACTTAGGGATTGGCCAGTATGATACTTATACTACTTTACAGTTAGCTCAGTATGTTTCTACGATTGCAAACGATGGTGTCCGGGTAGCTCCTCGTTTAGTTAAGGAAATCCGTAATCCATCGGATAATGAAGAGGAGTTAGGTTCGATTTACAAAGTGAATCATACGAAAGTAATGAATAAGATCGATGTCGATCCTGATTATATCAAACGAATACAGGAAGGTTTTTGGAAAGTGTTTAATGAGTCCGGTGGAACGGGTTATCGCTATTGGGCTGGTAAACCTTACAAGCCAGCGGGAAAAACTGGTACGGCGGAAAATGAAGTTTACGAACAAGATAGTAACGGAAACTTTCGCCAAGTTGCTAAAACGGAAAACCTGGCTTTAGTAGGGTATGCACCCTTTGACGATCCAGAAATTGCTTTTGCCATTATCGTTCCCAATACAGGTACTCGAGCACACTATCCGATCAACCATAATATAGGGACTCGACTGATGGATGCTTATTTTGCTAATCAAGATAAGGAAAAAGAAGAAGAA
>CALJVC010000123.1 GCA_937974845.1 uncultured Pseudogracilibacillus sp.
AACGAGGGGAGAATCCCTATACATAATATAAAGAGGTGAAGCGATTGTTATCCTTTCGTAAGTCGCGTCGGACAGTGAGTTTTGTATTAGAAGACTATGTTTTACGTATGGTTGAGAACAATGGGGAGGACTTACTGTCTTTACAAACGATAGCCGAAAGGCCACTACCGAAGCAGGTGATAGAAAATGGCCGGCTAATTGATGAGTTGGTCTTTTTTGAGGAAATGCAAGAAGCTGTAAAGGAATGGGGGATTAAAGGAAGAAATTTACGTTTTTTTGTTCCCCAATCGTTAATTATATTGCGGGAGGTAGAAGTTCCCGAAGATGTGACATCAGAAAATATTAAGCAATATATAGAATTTGAAATCGGAAATACGATTCATTTTCCTTTTAAGCAGCCGATTATTGATCTTTATCCTAAAATATCCGAAGATCGTAAGGTTACGGTCCTTGCTGCGCCGGAAGATGAGGTCTTAAAATATGCAACAATTTTTTCTGACCTTTCGTTACAACCGAAAAAAGCAACGATTCAACCTTTAGGAATTTATCGATATTTGCTTTATCATGAGCCGACTATTCAAGAACAGAAAGTGTATATGATTGTAGAATATAATCTTTCTTCTATCAATGTTAGTATCCTTCATCAGCATAAAGTGGAATTTTTACGCCATCAACCTTTGCTTGCGACGAAAGATTTTTGGGAATATGACGAAGAAGGCGGTCATTTTACTTTCACTGGTGATGAAGCACGTTATGAAGGGGAAGTTGAGGATCAAATACATGAATTAGAACGATTAATGAATTTTTACCGTTTTTCAATCCATCAAGGAGAACAAGAGGTTAATCAAATCATCGTTGTGGGAGATTCACCTTATTTAAATAAGGTGACGAACATGATTAAGAATCGCTTTTCAACTATTCCAATTACTAATTTAGATGTAAAAGAAGAAATTAATGGAGAGCCGATTGATATTAAATTTATACCAGCTTTAGGTTTAGCTTTAGGAGGGGGAAAGTAACTTTGCCCGAAAGAATACCTGAAATTAATTTATTGCCAGAAATACGTGAAGAAAATCCGATATATGCTTATTTATTTTATATATTTTTAGTACTTATATTTATTTCTTTTATCGTAATGACCTATTTATATTTTTCTACAAATAACAAACTAGATGACGCCTTAACAAAGTCTGAGGAATTATCCGTACAACGGGAAAGCTTATTCACTGAGCTAGAACGTCTAGAAGCAGATGAAGGTAGTCAATTCGAACAAGCTGTCGCCTATGTGGAATCACACCAGTTACCGACCTCTATTTTAATCGATAAATTAAACGATTTATTACCTAAACACGCTTACTTAAGTGAATATGTTTATAATAATTTAGAGGTTGAGGTGACGACGGAATTTGAAACTTTAGATCAGGTGGCTAATTATATCACTGACGTAACGAATCTAGACTATGTATCGGATATCCAATTGGATAAGGTAGAAAGCTTTCTTTTGAAAGATGAAGATTCAGATGAGGAAATAGTAGATTTTACTACGATTCCTCGTTACGAAAGTGACTTTTCCTTAACTATCGATAAGCCAAAACTAAAGGAGGAGTCAGAAAAAGATGAATGAATATTTTGAAGAAAATAAACGCTCATTACTAATACTAGGCGCTTTACTCCTTTTATTGGCGCTTTCCCTATATTTCTTTTTAGTGCGACCAGTAATGGCAGATTATAAAAGTGAAGTTGAAAATATCGAAGATTTAAAAGATGAAATCGATACTCTAGAGGAAGAAATAGCTACTATAGAAGAGACGCTAGAAGAAGACGATATTGAACAACTTCTTTTAGAAAATAAAATACCTACTAAAAAGGAATTAGACGAATATATTTTATCGATACAGCAGTTAGAATTGCATAGCAATAGTAAAATTGAAGAAATTGAAATTGCTTACGATGATTCACTAACTATTGATGATGAGGAAGAAACCATTGAAGAGGAAGAAGATATCGAAGGTGAAGAAGAAAGTGTCGAAGAAGATGCCGATGTAGATTATTCAGATGATGAAGATTTAGATGAAGAAACAGATGTGGAGGATGAGATAGACGAAGACATGGAGAGCGATTCCATGCAAGAAACTCCTTCTGGTCTACAAACAATGACAGTCTCTCTAACCGCTTTTAGTCCTGACTTTGATGAAATGCTTGAATTACTACGTTTAATTGAAGAGATGGAGCGGATCAGTATCGTAACAGGTTTAGAATTTGAAAAGCCTTCGGAAAAAGACCTTTCTTTTTCTGATAACCCAGAAGAAACGATTGCTTTTACAGTAAAAATTACAACCTTTTATTATGAGGAAAATTAGTAAGTAACAAAAGGAATGGACATATTACCATGCAAGAAGGATATAGAACAAGTGTGCTTTTAAAAGGATGAAGAGTCTAATTGCCCAGCGTTCCGACGGTTGTCGTATATGCGAACAATAGACTCTCTTTTCATTTTTACCTTTTAGGATGAAACATACATAACGAGCCTTTAATTAAAATGAATGAAACGAGGGGCTAAGATAGCGATGCAACTACTTGATAAAGAGAAAGCATATACGTTGGTAGAGCTGTTAGCTTCCATCGTTATCCTTTCCATTATTATTATCGGAATATTTCAATTGTTTATATTCTCTGGAAATACCGCAAAATCAAATGAAACAAAGTTAGTTACGACTCATTTGGCTAAAGCGACAATCGAACGGGTGAAAATAGATTACGAGAATTTTATTCCTTTAGAAGAATTAGAACGTTTACAGGAAAGCTATACAATTAATAGATATAATTGTGCTCAATTTAAAAATTGTGAAATGTTCACCATCAAAGTAAATGATTTACTTTATGAAGTAGAAATTACTTTTAGTCAACGAGAATCCCATGAAAAAGAACTTAACTTATTTGACGTGCTTGTAGAGGTTACACAGCCGGACAAAAATATTTCTAGTAAACTAGAGGGGTATGTCGTCCATGAATAAACGCTTAAAAAATGAAGAGGGGATTACATTACCAGAACTACTTGCTGTTTTTGTTATAATTGGAATTTTAGGTACTGTTATTATTTCTTTTTTATTAAGTGGCCTGCAAGCACAATCGAGAATCCAGCTTGAATCAGAGCTTAGGGATGAAGCTGATATTATTATGGGAGAATTAATTAGTGACTTTTATACCTTAAAGGCTTCAGAAATTGTCGCACATCATTTACCAGAACCTAAAACGAAAAATTATTATTTGCAGTTAACCAATGGGCGAATTTTAGGTTTCAAAGATGGGAAAGTCCATCTCAAAGATCAAAGCACTGTATCCCTAACCCGAGACAATATTTACTTAGGAGATGGTACGAAGATCGTTATAGAAGATAGAAGTAAGGGACTTTACCATATTACCCTTGTGTTAAAAACTGATATAAAAGATCAAGAGTTAAAGACAGAAAGCACTATCGCTATTATCCGTGACTAATTAGAAGGAGGATAAGCATGATGGAAGCTGAAGAACGAGAACGGGGCTATACTTTGTTTTTGACCGTCCTAGTTATGGTTGTTTTTTCAGTTATTACAATTACGTTAATGAGTGTGACAATCACTGGAGCTAAACGTTCTGAGGTTAGAGAGACGGTGACCCAGGCAGAAGAATTAGCTGAAAAAGGTGTCATTCATTTAATGAATCAAATCAACCATGAGTTACAACATGAAGTCGAGCAAGTCCCAGATAGTATGAAGCAGTCAGATTTTATCCAAAAGTTAGAAACGATTGTTTCCAAGTATACTTGTAATAACGAAGAAAATGTGATTCATAAAGAAAACAAAACGGGAAAATATCAAGTATGTGTAGAGAGTGATCTCGATCAAGGCCGTAATATATTACCCCATAAAGTGAAAATTAAAAGTGAAGGAAGGGCTGAGGATAGAAGCAAGACCTTGTATGCAACAGTCGAGTTTAATGGGAATGCCTTTCCAGATAATAAAAAGTTTGCTATGAATACCTTTATAACGGAAGAGTGTAAGCAGGATCGAACGCAGTGTGTACCAGGAGAGGGAAATTTATTTTTACATGGTGGTGTGGGAGTCAAAGGGGATATTAATGTTGAAAGGAATCTTATTACTTCTAACAGAAGTAGGGATAAGTACGGTTTATTTGAATATTGGATTCATTCCTACTTTCCGAGTGCTTTACCTTTAGACCATCAAAGAAAGGCAAAAATCTTGCTCGGAAAAGATGTGTATACCGTTACTTGGCCAGCTTCAAAAAAAGGAGTTAATGAATTTAAATTTGATTATCCTGCACATATAGCTAGAATAGATAATTTTCCAAATGAAGCTCCCTATACGAAGAAAGCACAAATTGATGAGGAAGTATTTAGAGGCGCCTATGTACCAGTGAAAAGTAAACGGAAAGATCATCCTGGATATAATAAATTAGATATATCAAAGGAAATAGAAGAGAAAAGATCCGTATACGAATACCGACCAAATGAAGCGGAACTGATTGATGCGAATATTTGGAAGGAAGGAGGACTGGTTATCGGAGAAATTAGAAATTCTGGAGAGAAATATAAGGACACAAAAGGTTTTTTATATCGAAAAAAATTAATTGGCGACCCTCAATATGACCGAAGATTTTACCTCACTCTGAATAATACTTTTAAACAATTAGCGACAGACGGAGACTTGCAAATTGGACGACTCGATCGTGCGAAACCCACCAATGTACGTTTTAAAGAAGGACTATATGTAAAGGGCGATTTAGTTATTAGAAAAAATAGTACGGTTACAGGCCCCATTTATGTGGGTGGAGATTTAATTATAAATGGTTCCAACGTCCAATTGAATGGACCGGTATATGTTAATGGAAAAATAAATATAAAAGCTTCGGGAAATATGACTTTTAATAATGTTTTTTATACAAACAAAACCTTTAGAATTCAACATGCTAAAATGCCCAACGAAGAAACAGCGGATAAGGGAAAAGATTTCGAAGAAGATTATAATGATGAAAGCGTAAATAATATTGATGGAGATTTCATCGTCTACGCTATGGATGCGATTACGATAAAAAGGGTCAACCGTTTTAATAGTCAACCGAATGTGATTCGAGCTTATTTATATTCCAATACTTCTGTGGAGTTAGATGGAAATGAATCCAATATTCACATTAAAGGAGGAGTTTCTGCACCTAGGATTGTTGCTAACTCTATCCAAGGTAATAGTTCTATGCTGGCTTGGAGAACAGATGGACCTGGCCGCCAAGCGACTTGGGGTTCTCTTTTAAGGTTTTATGATGGAACAGCAGCACAAGTGAATCGTCCATCTCGATTACAAATTCATTATGATGATGCAATATTTAAAAAGTATTCTCATTTGTTACTAGAGCAACGGATTACACAAACAGTCCCACCTAAAATAGTTAATTTAAAATAATTCATTGAAACACGGTATTTAGAATCAATTATAAACTTCTTTTATTCTAGCAATTCAATTGTGGTTTATATTTGTTGCTTCTTTATAACCATAGGTAATTGATTTGTGTAAGGATGAGAATTTTATGAGGGATTTTAATGCAAAAGGTTATACGTTGATTGTGACTGTTGTAATGATTACCGTTTTTACTATTGCGTTCGTTTGGTTATTTAGTGCTTTACTGTCGGGGGCTAAGCGAAGTGAATTTAGGGAAGAAGTAACACAAGCTTTAGAGTTGGCGGAAAAAGGTATGGAGCATATGAAAAGTTATTTACATAAGGAATTGGTAAATAGAATAGGAGAAGAAGGATTAACTTATACAAAATATGTAGACGAAATAGAAGCATTACTTCAACGCCATACCTGTGATTCCGGTCAATCGCTTCAGTCGAAACCGTTGAAGACTGGGAGTTATGAAGTTTGTATATTAGATTATGAAGATGTATCCGAAGGTCAATATAATCAAGCAAGAAAAAAGGTTAAATTAAAAAGTATAGGAAAAACAAAAGATCAAAGAAAAGAAATGATTTATATTATCGAATTAGGTACGAAGAATATTCCTGATGCATTAAAATATGCATTATCGACCGTTAATCCTAAGGACGAGCGAAAAGATAGTGATGGAAACATTTATTTACATGGTGGTATAGAAATATACGGTGATATTAATGTAGGTAACCACCTTTTTACCCACCCGTTCGGTCCAGGCCTGACAAGCCATCAGGCAAGATGGAGGGGTACTACGTTGCCTATTTTATATCCAGTTGATTCGAAAAACCAACATTCTAAAATCGAACTAGGCGGAGGGTTATACCAATTTAAAGATGATCTCGATGTTTTTACAGAATCGAAAATTGAGAGTAAGGAAAAAATTACTCAAACTTCAAGCCGTGAATTTTACAACAATCATATAGAATGGAAAAACCTATCGTATTATCAACTATCCACGATAGATCAAATGTTTGCTAATACTTGGAACCCTCCTAAAGTAGTTCATACTGATACGAAGTTGGTAGAAGTTGATATTTCTGGGACGATGGATGAATATAAAAGTCAATTAAAAACACCTATAAAAGAGACAAAAGACAAAATATCTAATCTCAAAACGAGGCAAGGTATTTCTTTTATAAATAAGGATCCAATTCAATTTGAAAATAATAATAGCTTTCCAGTTGGGGAGATTAAAAATAGCAAAAAAGTGAAGTTTAAAAAGGGGTCCCATCAATTTGATCAATTGTATATAAAAGGCGATGTGGAAATAGGGAATATGAAGAGGTCGACAAATCAAGGTGTTTATGATGCTGTAACTATAAAAGGCTTTACACAGGATAGAGGTGCTTTACTTTTTGTAGATGGTGATGTCAGAATTCAAGGAGCAAATCTAACGAGTAATCTCACGATATATACAACAGGGAAAGTAATTATTGAATATAGTACAATAAAAGGTAATAAATATTTAGACAGAGAAGGTTCCTTGATTTTATTTTCCAAAGATAACATATATATTGCTAATAATTCATTATATTTAGATGAACCAAGTGAATTAAAAGGTTTCTTTTATTCAGAAGAAGCTTTGGAAATGTTCGGTGTAGGTAGCAACATGCAAATAAACGGAGGAATAGCAGCAAGACGAATCACTTTAAACGCCATTAGGGGAAGATATAAAGATGGAGGAAAGAGTTGGGACCATGTAGCTGAACCAATGAAAATATCCTCTCCTTCCAGGTTAATTATCAAATATGATGAAGATTTAATAGAGAACTACTTGAATATGAACCAATCAGAACCGATTGTTAAGGAAGTTGATGATGCAAGTCTCATAGATAGAAAATAAAGGTTAGTATTAACAGGTTATCT
>CALJVC010000124.1 GCA_937974845.1 uncultured Pseudogracilibacillus sp.
TTCTTCTTTTTCTTCTAATAAAGAAGCATAATTTCCTTGTAAAGGTATGAAAGAATTATCAGCTAGAACATTATTTAAAGGATTATTCGGTAGAGAAAACTTTTCATTAGAAAAAGAGAGTACAAGATTGAAAGTTAAAATAACGATAGTAAACATGATAAAGAACATTTTAAACCAACGATTACTCGTTAATCTTTTCGATAACTCAAAAGCTTTCATTGTCCTCTCTCCTTACGTATGAATAAAGCAATGCAGAAAGTTCGAGAGGCTGATTGCCCTCGAACTTCTCCGTCTTTATACTTTCCGAATTCTAAAGTGATGCATGAAATATCCCAGTAAGATTAATCCGATCCCTAAAGCAATCCAGCGATAAATCTGTGTTGAAGTCAATGGTAATTGTTGTTCTTCTTTTTCTAATTCGTTATCCGTAGTTGAATTGCTCTTCCTTAGTAACTCATCTTCCTTATCACTCTTTGTCTTGGCCTGATGCTTAGCTTCTACTTTCTCTGTCTCGCCCTTTCTGTTATCTAGTGACATGTGTTCTTTTTCTTCTAGATTTCCATCTTCAATAGCAATGTTTCCTACAGATCCTAGATTCTTATCTTCTTCCTTCACAGGAGTGCCTTCTTGCTCCTTCTTATCCTCTTTTGCTTCGTCTTCTATTGGTTGAATTTCATCATTTCCTTGTTGAGAGTCCTCTACTTCTTGTCCATTTTCTTCATCATCTATTTCAGCTGGGTTTTCCTTCATCTGTTCAATTTCTTCAAGAAGAATTAATAACTTTTGAATATTCGAAACGAGAAGTCGATCGTATTCATTTAAATTTTCATAGCTCTCTTTTACAGAAAGTACTGCATCTACATCCTCTAACGTAATTTCTTCTCTCGAAGGTAGGGCTTCGATTGACTCAATAAGTTCCGTCACCGCTTGTTCCAATACTTCTTCAGCTTCTAGTACATTATTTAATTCCTTAACTTCCTCCGTAAAAACCTGGGACAAATTATGCTCATTAATAAACTTTAAAGTTTGGTTAATTGTTTCTTTTTCATCTTCTGAAAGTACGTCGCTAATTCTCAAACCTTTAAGACGTAACGCTGCGATATTTTTCTTAACCTCTTCTTCGGATAATTCTTGGATAGTAAAATAATCCTTCTCCAAACGATGGAAGTGATTCTTCGTTTCTTCGTTTAATAACTTTTGTTCTGCTACGCTTAAGGCATAATAACGTTCTCGGACTTCCTCAATTGAAGAAATTGTTTCTTGTACTGCTGCATCTCTTTCATTGTTATTTACATGAAATAGGTTTTCTTCGTTATTGGTTGATAACTCTATCTTTTCAATATCTTCTTCTAATTCTTTTACTCTAGATTCTTTAATTTCAACTATCTTATTTGCTAAATTAGATAAATGCTCTCTATTATCTACTTGTTCTTTTAATCTTGTAGGTAGTCTCGAGTATCCAGCTTGAACTCTTTCTATTACACCTTCATCCTTTAAATCTACTTCATCTATCGATGGTAAATTAGCTATAAGATTAGTAATTTCTTCTACCATGTTTGCTTCTACCTTGTCCATCGGTAGAGCTTCCCATTTGGCATACAAGGTTTTATTACCAGTAGTACCTACATCTAACTTCTGGATAGGTTCACCTTCTAAGGCATAATTGTCATACCAACCGACAAACTGGTACCCTTCTCTCTCAACTTCCTTTGCATTCGGTAAAACTATCTCCTCCTCAACGGTGTAACGTGTAGGAACATCCTTGACAAAACTTCCACCATTCAATTCATACGTTAGCTCATATGGAACCAAATCGTACTGAGCATATAGGGTAATATCATGCTCAGGAATAACAAGATATTCATCAGGTTGATACATCGTACCATTACCATCAGCTTTGGAGTTCCAACCGATGAATTGTTTTCCTTCTACAGCTGTCGGTTTCTTTAACTTAATCGCACCAAAAGGTGACTGTTCCTTAACATCAATGTCATGATCCATAATAAAAGTGACTTTTTGATTGTTCTCCCTCGCAAGTAGGTCTAGATATTCACCATTTTTCATATCGCTCATATCATACAAAGATGGCAAGCCTTTACGAAAACGATCATAAGCAATCAAGGCATACAAACCTTGATCCGTAGCCATTGCATTTACATCGTACCCAGAACCGCCACCGCCGTCATATCCAAAGGTGACATGCTTAAAGCCTCCTAAAACAGGGGCAATTTTTTCATCTTCATCAGCATCATCAGTAACATCCTTATCAGGAATTACGACGGGAGTCCAAAAAGTAAGCAAGGCATCGATTAAATTATTCGTTTCTACATCATCGACTTTTGCTCCCTTTGTAACAAAGGTAACATCTTCATCTATTGTAGGTAAGTGAATTTCAGTTGAAAGAGGATCGATACCTAAAGCGGTCAAAGCAACAATCACTTGAGCAGTACTCTCCGTATTCACTTGACCAAACGCTTTGAATGCTCCGTTTTCAGCCTGAAGTTCTGCTAGAGCTTTAACTCCTCGTTCTACTGCTGATTGAAACTCTTTATATGGAGTCTCCGCTCCCGATTTTTCGTACTTTTCTTCATCAAGGTAATATGGAGCTAAAGCCTGTAAAGCCATGCCGGTAATATCAGGATCTGGACCGCTCTTTGTAAAGGAGCCAAGAGCCCAACCACCGACTGTACCATCCTCCTGTTCTATTTCATTATCGAGAATATAATCTATCATTCGACCAAAAGAATTAGGATCGCTATATTCGGGTTTCGAATAGAACTCATAACCACCCGTATTCATAGCGATAATAACCCAAATCGGTCCATTAATTCCTTGCCGGAGAGTAAATCGAAAGGATTCGGATAATTTATCGATAAAATCGTAACCAGCAACATTAGTAATATCGTATCCAAGGGCAGTAAGAGACAAGATAGCTCTAGACCACTCTGTCGATTTATTCCGATCTAAATTACCATTTTTTGACTTTACATAATCTTCGACTCGTTGAATGTACCCTTCAAAATAACTTGGTTCAAGTTCATTAACATAACTGTATCCTGTATACAATCCACGTAAAAGATTCATCACAGACCATTCACCATTAAACGTTCCAAAACTTGGCGTGTCGACAGTATGTAGGGTATATCTTGCTGTTGAATTAATATAAAAACCTATATCTGGTTGTTCATCCTCCCAAAAGCGTACTTCTAATTTCTTATAGTCTTTTGTTGGATCGTAAGCTTCGGCTAAAGCGTAATCTGGAAGGGAAACGAAAAATAAAGCGAATATTGCGAATACTATGAAAATATTTCTGAATCTTTTTTTCATTGCTTTCCTCCTTATAAAAATAAAAAAACCTTGAACTTCCAAAGGAATTCAAGGTTTTTTCTTCACGATAAACGATATATGATGAGAACAAAAATGTATATACGTATACATCTATCACCCATGCACACCTTATTCCCGGAAGGTTGCTTTGCACGTTTATGTTTTGGCAAGTCT
>CALJVC010000125.1 GCA_937974845.1 uncultured Pseudogracilibacillus sp.
GCGGAAGATTTCGGCTCGGACACTAACACACTTAAACTATATCCTTTCCTAGAATGACTGACGAACATTTTTATATTCCGCAAAAATCTATCGAAATAAAAGAAAGCGCTATAGCTTATTAAATAAGTTGCTTTCATTGCAGGTTTCTTCTTTCGTCGTTATAGTATATGTTGGATTAGATGTACACTGTTTTTTTCTTGCTAGCTATTGGAGGCTCGATAAATGGAAATGACAGCAGTTTTTCAGACCATTGCTTTAATTGGTCTGTTTATTTTCGTTGGCGCTCTTTTAGCCAGAACGTATGAATTCAATGATCATACGCGTTCTTTATACATCACGCTTATTGTCAATGCAGGAATTCCTGCAATTATTTTATCCAGTATCTTTAACGTAGATATGTCGCCGGAACGATTCCGATTAATCATTTTTGTCTTTATCGCTTCGATTACGATCAATGTTTTCGGTATTGGCCTCGGTTATTTAATTGCTCATCTAGCCTATCCGGATTCCAAACATAAAAATGAACTCGCCGTCCTCTCTGGTTTAGGCAATACTGGTTTTATCGGGATTCCCCTCTGCGCTGTCCTCTTCGGACCTGAGGGGGCCTTGTATGCTGCTATCTTTGACGCTGGGGTGGACTTTACGATTTGGACAGTGGCTGCTTTCTTACTCCAGGAAAAGCGCTCTTTCCATCCTTCGATGTTACGACAAATGATCAACGTTCCGATAATTGCTATCGTCTTTGGTTTAACTGCGGCCTTCTTCCAAGTAAAACCACCGCAAGTCTTCATTAATTTATTCGACTCTTTAGCGGGGCTAGCCGCTCCTTTAGCCATGTTTTACGTCGGAACAATAATCGTAAACTTGCAACGGTCCCGGGTCGGTGGTTTGGCACGGAAAATGTGGATACCGCTTCTTGTCAAACTCTTTGTCGTTCCTTTAACTGTCATGTTTTTCGTCCGTTGGATCAATACCGAAATCGTCGTCATTCATACGCTAGTCATCCAATCGATGATGCCGACGATTACTTTAGCGTCGATTTTATTTGCTAAGTTTTCAAAAAACGAAGAAATGGGAGCAATGACGACCGTCGTCTCTACCCTTATCGCCCTACTTACAATTCCGATAATGATTTATCTCGTCAATATTCTCGTTCCCCAGTAAAGCAATCGATATAAGTTCGATTGCTTCTTTTTTACTATAAGGTTACAAAAAATAACAATTTTAAGCAAAATGTAAACAAATTCTCCTGAATTTTCCGTTATAATAAACATAACTTTAATCAATTTCGAACGAGTTAAAAACCTCCCTTCGACGAGTATAGTAAAACGGAGAGTGAATGAAATGAGGCTTTCTATTTTTTTGTTGCTTACATTACTCTTTCTTAGCGGTTGTAGCTTTGGAAAAGAGCAAGCTCCCGACCTGCATGGATATGTCCTTGAGGAAAAAGATTCACAAATTATTGTCGTCAGTAAAAATGCCAACGATTATAGCGCCCAGGGTGGAGTGAAACAATTTTACGATGCGATTTTATTAGACCGGGTACCGGAGCATGTCGAGGTCGGTCAAGAAGTCAAAGTATGGTATAAAGGAGAGATTGAAGAAAGTTACCCTGCATGTGGTTCAATCAAACATATCGAAGTCGTCGAAAACGAACAGCCTTCGGAGGCTAGCCTGCATCCGCAGGAAGTAGTACAACAGGCCTTGGAAAAAATAAATATCGAGTATATGGTCGCCATCACCGATGTACTATATAATGAAGAAACAGAATCCTGGACCGTCACCTACCGGCCGATTAGCTTGTTCAACGATGATAAGGAGCGCCTGCAAACGATTCATATACCTGATCCGTAAACTTATTGGGAAGGCTAGACCTTCCCTTTTTTTCTTCGTTAATTTGTGGAAATCCCCTCCACATCCTAGTTAAAAACTCTTGAATTGAAGCATAGATTTCAAAAAGCTTCCTATGCCTTTTCACTCTCGCTTCAACCGTTTATTAAACTTACTTTTATAGCCCTAAACCACTCCTGACTTTTCTCCTATATTTAGACAAAGTCCGTCACAAAATGTGTCTATTTGACGAAAGTTGTTTGTCTTTTTTGTGAACATCTAGTATAATGGTTGTCAATTATTAGGCTGGGTCCCTGCTATAGATCGACTTAGCCCTTTGAAGAACAGTCCCTTAGTCTAGAAAAAGTAAGCACTTGTACGATTGGTCACTCGGATGATTTTGTCATAAAGGAGGAAAAGTCCTTTAAGGGTTTATATCACCTGCCCTTATAGGAATACAAACACTATGGCGAAACAAAAACGAACAAAATTCCTCTATCCCTTTAATGAACGTCCCTTTAGCAAAGGTAAAAAAGCTAAGGAAAAAAGGGATGGAAAAAAGTATAGCGTCCTTTTTTCTCGAGGGCAGAAGCAATATCTTCCCCTTTCCTCTGGGGATGGTAGGGGGACGTTTTTTACCGAACGATCTAATCGTTCCTGGAAGCCGAAGGGCTGTTTTCTTTTCGAAGGTTTTCTCACTTATCCCTCCCATCGGTATATAGGAGGAGCTTGTTTAGATACTGGACCTTATTGGACGAAGGGAAGGAGGTTGCGCTTCCTTCTAGCCTTGAGTCTATGGTTAGTCGGTCTCTTTCTTTTTATTCAAGAGTCAGCTGGGGCGCCTACTTATGCGACCCTGGCTTTTATGCTTGCTACAGTGATTGGTGCTTATGATTTTTTCCGTTCTTCTTTACTCGATTTACGGAAAGGAAGGCCTAACTTACGTAGCTTTTTATTTTTACCCTTTCTCGCACTCGTCATCCTTGGTTACTGGAAGGAATCGGCCCTCTTTGTACTTTTATCAATGGTAAACGAAGCGATTGAAAGGATGACGCTCGCCTTCACTCGAAAGACAAGCAAGAGCCCTTCCCCTTCGATCCCTGAAGAAGTACTAGCCGTGAAAAAAGATGGGCTACAATCCATACCGCTTAAAAAAGTACAACGAGGGGAAAGGATTCGTATAGCAAAGGGGGAAGTCATTCCGCTCGATGGACAGGTATTAAACGATCAGGCCGTTCTCGATTGGCAACCTATCCTAGGCATCGGCAAGCCAAAGAAGAGTAAACGAGGAGAAGTCGCTTTAGCTGGCGCTATTAACCTAGGGGAAGCTATAGACCTTCTTGTCGAAAGGCCGGCAAGGGAATCCCGCTACCTCGAACTCCAAGCCTTTATAGCCGAAGCCGAGGCGACAGAGCCACCGGTTTTACAATTCGTTAAAAATTTAATGGTCTATTTTTCCCCCGTTCTCGTTTTCTTAACCTTATCGATGGCGGTTCTACCACCTCTAGTAATTGGAGCGAATTGGTCGCCATGGATTTATACGGCCTTAGCTATATATATCGTAGCCCAGCCGTGTATTCTATTAATGGCCACTCCCCTTCCCTTTCAACTCGCCTTAACCCGAAGTAGGGAACGGGGTATTCTCTTGAAAAATACGAAAGTTCTGGAGGAGTTGCACCGGCTTCAAAGTATCGCCTTCGATCCGAAAGGAAGCCTTACCCACGGGGAATTGTCCCTTACGGAAATTGTGGCAGAGAAGGGGAAAACTGAGGAGGACTTAATCGCCCTTGCCCTTGCGGTTTTCCAGGCCTTTCCTCACCCCGCTTTACCAGCCTTAGATAAGCTGGCAAAAGAAAGAAACATACGACCGTTTAAGGCTGAACAGCATGAACAAAAGAAGGAAAATTGCTATTCCGCAAAGATTGGCGGTAAGAAATATGAGGTAATTAACTTGCAGGAGCTTTCCCCTAGCAAGCAACGAACTCTAGGCCTTGAGGAAAGGATGGCTAGTTTAGAAAAAGAGATAAAGAGTCTCTGGGGAGTATTTTCCGAAGAAGAATATCTCGGCTTTTTTGCGCTAGAGGATCCCTTACGGCAGGAAAGTAAGGACGCCCTAAGGCGACTTAGACGGACTGGGGTGAAAAAGTTTTTCATTCTGACGGAAGATGAGGAAGGTACTAGTAAAGCCCTTGCCGAAGCGCTCGGGATCCAAGATGTTTATGCTACGCTTACGGTGGAGGAAAAAATGCTCCTCCTCGACCGGCTATTAAACAAGCATTCCTGTATCGGTTTTATTCGTTCGACCACTGAAGTAAAGAGCCGGAACCTCGAAGAACATGGAGCCCTACAGATACTTACCGGCCTACCGAAAGATGGGCAAGTTCCCAGCTTTGCCGATATCGTCTTTTTGCAAGCTTCTTGGAGAGAACTGCCTTGGTTGATTACACTAAGTAAAAAAACAATGGCGACGGTAAAACGAAATATTTATGTCGTCTTTTCCTTAAAATTGTTTGCCCTTTTACTAGTTATCCCGAACGTTTTAACTGTCCCTACCGCCCTATGCATCGATTCTATAACCTACATGTATATTTACTGGAGTACAAAACAATTAACGAAGAAAATTCAAGACTAAGCCGAAATCCTTTTATAAGAAAGAAGCTAGAAACAGGTAACTACCTGTTTCTTTTTTTATGACAAAATTTTACTCGTATGTATGGGAAAGCTTCTGAAAAGGATTGGGAAGCATGTAGAATTTCCCGGGAAATAGTAGATATTTTTCTTACTAGGTAGTACCCTATTTTTCTTACAACTAGACGATGGTACAACCCTCTAAGAGAAAAAGACATAGAGTAATAGTGAAATAAGGAATTTCAAGAGAGGAGTTGTTTAAACAATGAGTTGTAGAAGAACTTACGGTAGTGCTCCCGCTACCCAAGCATCAACCCATTGTGTCATTAGTACTGTAAAGAAGATTTTAGAGGCTCAAAATCAGGTGACTCAAGGAGGAGGAGACTGTCTCACGAGCTGTGACCAATCGATCCGGGACTTACTTTCCGGCCCGAGCTATCAGCCGACCCGCCCTACTACTATTCCCTTCATGCTATACAGCAAGGATTGCAATAAGCCTTTCTTTGGAAGTGGCTTCTGCGTCAACAACAATGGCGAGCTAATCTGTATGGAATCTCCGGTTTTCCGGGTGAAAAACTTTTCTAAAGGTAGTAACAACTGTGCTGTCTTAGAATTACTCACGCCTGCTATCACTCAAGATGACAATGACGATGAGGCTCCAGATGAGAACGGTGATGCCGGCGGCGAAGAAGCAATAAATATAAACGGCAACTGTCTTTCCCTTTGCAGTTACTTTGGCACCGAATCCTTCAGTAACTTCGAAGCAACAGGAATTTGTATTACAGTCGACCTAAACTGCTTCTGCGGTATTTCTTGCTTACCGGCAATTACTCCTGTCACGAACTACGGCAATACAACCGCACGCTTCTTCTAAGTCTTTCACTAAGTTCGCGCACGTTCCCCATTATATGAAAAAATGAGGCTGGGTTTGGTAGATCAACCCAGCCTTTTTTTTATTCATCCTTCTTTACGACAAAGTTTTCCTTGAAACAAGGCCTTCAAAGTCATCGTAAGTAAATATAAAGTGAGCAAAGTAATCGCTGCTAAGAAAATATAGAATAAGTAGAGTAAGAACTCCTGCCCCGTATGTTCAAATAACAAGAAGGTCGCATTCGTCACAATGGCGCTCGGGAATAGGAAGGCCCACCAAGATACTGTAAAGGGATGAGCAAGAATATAAGGACGAAGCTGGACCAAGAGTAACAGGGCAATGTAAATCGCAAAGCCGTATAAAATATAGGTGAAATAATCCGCTTCACCGGTCATTTGAATGTAAGAGACCGTCGCAATTCCCGGTGGTGCTAATAAAATAAATAAAGTCGGACGTAGCGGTGGCGGAATCGGCCCATGGAAAAAGATTCGTGATATAAATAGGGTGAAATATACGATACTAAAGACAATTCCAATACCGAAAAACATCCAGTTTAAAAGAGGCGATGCATGAACTACCCCCGCAAGCGGAACGACAATATTTCCGACAATCGGTAAAAACCATAGCGGATTAAAATGAGCAAACTGCAAGCCCTCTTTCCACATCGATGACGTTAGTAAAGATAAGGTCAGCACAAGTTGCAAGACCGTACCGATCAACCACAATATATACGACACGGTCATCTGAACATCGAGATATAAGGCTGCTACAAGTAAAAAGCTGATCGATATTGCAGCGAAAAAGTTCATTTTGACCGGATGATTAAATTCCTGCTTGACCTCATCCCGAAAGGATATCAAGCGATAGAGAAGGATTCCTACATTAATCAGTAATAAAAGACTTGCAAGAACAAGTACAACATACGAAGCAACAGGACGGACATCATGATAACCTTCTAATAAGCCGAGGGAAAGCCCAAGGCCTGACACCCCCATGACACTAGTAAATAAGGCAAGGGGAAAATAACGTATACCTCTTTCAGCTTCCATCGTTTTCGCTCCCATCTCTCCATACTCCTATAGGCATTTATGTAATCCATCATAGACAAAGGAAGCCAAAAGTTCATCTTTTTTGCTTGAAAATACCAAGTCGAGGCCTCTTAGACGGAAATATGATTTATAATACTGAAACTCTCCAGATTTTTAAGCATAAAATTTTCTTGTCCCTAGCACCAAGCTACTCCCTTTGAATTTTATTTCTGATGTCCATTTCTTTTTGTATGGTACACCGTTTTCTTGTGCAAATCTCTCCTTGCTCTCCCTTCAATTCCGCATATTTTGTATGAAAGTTCTGCTAAACTTGGTGCTGCGTGTTACTTGAAGAAAATTTGCTTCGATATTCTTGTGCGGCGGGGCGCTGCGTATCAATTAGAGCAGATTTTTTCCGAGAGTTGCGCGTGGCGGGTGCGCCGCG